>NZ_JBHGAR020000011.1:0-142729 GCF_042611115.2 Sulfitobacter sediminivivens | reverse complement strand
CTTGCTTTCGACAGGCGTCACAAGGCATCCCACACCTGCCGCCCGATTTTGTCGAGCCGATCATGTGAGCAGAAAAGCGACAACGTGAGCGTCGCCTGCCAGGCCTCGCCCCCGACCGGGGTCACCAGCCCTGCTGCCAACTCCTCGGCCACCACGCTTTCTGGCAGCCATGCAACGCCACTGCCCGATAACATCCTGCGTTTGATCGCTTCGGTCAGCGCATCCATGTACCTTAGTGCAAGGGGGGGCGTGCGCGCACCGATCGTCTGCTCGACCACGGCACCAAGGAAACTGCTGGGATCATAGCCTAGGTAGGGAATTGCATCGCGCCCGGAATCGTCAAGGTCCCAACCATTCGAACGCGCCGCATTCATTTGCGCGACAGGGATCATTTGTTCGGTGCCGATGTCCTTGCGGGCGAATTGCTTTTCTTCGAATACGGGCTGTACGTCCTTGTGTCGATAATACAGCAAAAAATCGCAGGTCCCCTCGGACAGCAGCTGGCAACAGGTCCGAAGGTTGTCTGAATAGACCCGCACCCGCAGGTTCGGGATGAGATCTTCGAATTCCTTAATCCGCCTGGTCAGATAATTGACAGAAATGGTGTGCAGCACGGCAAACCGCTGAAAGGCTGTGACACCACGTTCCTGGGCACGCAGGGTTTGCCGTATGTCGGACAGGTTCGAAAGCGATTCCAGTGCAACAGGCAAAAATTGCTGGCCCGCCTCTGACAGTTGGACAGGATAGCTTGACCGCTGGATCAGCGGCACCCCCAGCCAGTTTTCCAACGACTTAATGCGCCGGCTGAACGCAGACTGCGTGATGTTCCGCTCTTCGGCGGCACGGGTGAAATTCAGCGTGCGCGCCAAACACGCGAAGTCGCCCAACCAGTTTATGTCCATTTCTGCGCCTCCCAGAACCTCAGTAGTCCATGATTTGTAACAACTATGCAATAATCGCATGATTTGATGTGCTATTTGAGTTGGCTTTTTTCCGGGCCCGCCGCGTAGCATTGAAGTTAGGCATTCTGGGTTCGGCTCTGCGCAGCCGGTCAGACAGCTGAAGGTCGGGCCGGGGAGGAAACCGTAAGGCGCGCCTGAATTTTTTTTGGGAGGAAACCATGACTATATCTTTGAAATCAACGACGGCCATTGCTGCTGTATTGGCTGTCGGCATGACGGCAGGCACAGCAACCGCCGAAACAACCTTGCGTCTCAGCACCTACGTCAACGAGTCCGACATCCGTTACGAAGGCTTTACACATTTTGCCGACCTTGTTGCCGAAAAAACCGGTGGTTCCGTGAAGGTCGAAATCTTTCCGTCTGGCACGCTGCATGGCTGGTCTGAAGGTGTAGACTCCGTTCAGGGGGGCGTTTCCGACATCAGCTGGATCAATGCGGACAACCGGCTGCCCTGCTATGCTGTCACCTCGCTTTATCCGGCTGAAGTCAGCCTCGAAAACCAAACCGGTCTTGATGCGGCCTATGCTGAACTGATCCGTGACGAAGCCGCGAACGCAGGCCTTACACCGCTCTTCAACTCCAACTACTCTTACGATCAGGAGTGGTGGTTCGAAGAAGGCATTGATGACATTGGCAACCTTGACGGCAAGCTTGTCCGCTCAATCGGGCCGCTGGTCAGCATGATGATCGAAACATGGGGCGGTGAGCCGGTGTTTGTGGCACCCAAAGAGGTGTTTCAGTCAGCCGAACGGGGTGTTGTTGACGGCATCAACATGGGTGTCGCGACCTACAGCTCCTGGAAGCTGTGGACAGTGATGCCTTATATGGTCAATGCGAACCTGTTTTATGGCAACATTCAGTACATGATCAACAAGGACAAGTTCGATGCGCTGACCGCAGAAGAGCAAACAGCGCTGACAGCCGCTGCGTCCGAAACCGAAGTCTGGCTGCAGCCACGTTATGAGGCATGGGTCGATCAGCAGGTTGGCAACGCGGTCATGCAGGGCGGTGGTGCCGCTGTGTCGATCCCGGATGACAAGCGCGCAGAGCTGATTGCGAGTGTTAAGCCGAAATGGGACGAGACCGTGAACGAGGCTTGTGGTGCCGAAATGGCGGACAGCATCCGGTCTCTTCTGGCCAGTCACGCGCCCTAAACACATCTCCCGGCGGTGGTCCCTCTGGTTTGAGGGGCCGCCAACTTTTCATTTTTCAAAGTGAGGTATGTCATGGGTGATGGGTTTGATCGTCTGATTGGTACCGTTGAGCGTGCTGTTGTTTGGCTCGCTGGTCTTGGTGCCGTCATCGTGCTGGTGCAGATGTTATGGATTTCTTACGGCGTCTTTGTCCGCTACGGGCTTGGTAAACCTGATCGCATGGTGACCGAAGCAACCGCGTTGCTGCTTTTTCCTGTCGCATTTACCGGGCTTGCATTTGCGATGCGCGAAGATGCCTTTCCCAAAGTGACCATGTTGACCGACCGATTGCGACCCGGCCTGAGGCGTGCCTTTGACATCATAAACCACATCCTGATGCTCGGCGTCGGCAGCTTCTTTGCCTACGCCGGTGTAAGTGCCACAATCCGCGCGTTCAATTCGGGCGTCGCCTCAGAGATTTTGCATTGGCCGCGCTATTGGTTTTGGGCACCGGGTGCCTTTTCGCTGGTCATATTTTCCCTTTACACCGCGTTGCGTCTGATCCGTCTGATCCGCACGCCGGCCTCGTCAGGAGATCTATAATGGAATGGTACACTGTTGGTCTTGGCCTTCTTGGTCTCTTGATGCTTTTCATCACAATCGGCCTGCCGATCCCCTTTGCTCTGGCCGCTGCATCGCTTCCTTTTCTGTGGCAAATTCAGGGATGGAGCACCTCAATCGTCTCGTCCGAACTCAAACTTTGGGGGGTATGGATTGATTATATTCTGCTGGCGGTGCCGCTGTTTGTCTTTCTGGGCGAACTCATAGGCAAGTCGAATATCGGTCCGAACCTTTATCAATTCCTGCACCAAGGTGTGCGGATCAAGGGATCGGCCGCCTATGGCTCAATCGGTGCCAGCGCAGGGTTTGGCGCGGTCTGCGGATCGTCCATGGTCGGTGCCTTGACCATCGGCGGTGTGGCTCTGCCTGAAATGCTCAGGCTCGGGTATGGCAAACGTCTGTCGAGCGGTGTGCTGGCGGCAGGTGGCACGCTGTCAGTGCTTATTCCACCCAGCCTGATCCTGCTCTTTTACGGGATCGTAACAGATCAGAGCATCGGGGACTTGTTCATCGCGGGTGTCATCCCCGGCCTCATTCTGGTCTCAAGCTTTGTCGTCGTTGTTCTCATCTGGGGCATTCTGAAACCCGAGGATATTCCCGGCAGCGAAGACGCAACAAAGATGCCCCTGAGGATGATCATCAGCACCGTTGGTCCGGTTGTGCTGATCGGTCTTGTGATCACCGTTGCGATCTACGCAGGCATCGCCACACCAACAGAGGCAGCGGCCGTTGCCGCCTTGCTGACCGTTGTGCTGGCCTTTTGGGTCGGCGGGCTGACGTGGCAGGGGTTCATGGATTCCATTTTCGCCACCATGCGGACGATGGGGTATCTGGGTTTGCTGTTGTCAGCGGGTGTGTTGTTTGGATTTGTCCTGACCTACTACCGAGTGCCCCAGCAGTTCACCGAATTGTTCCTGTCCTATGAGCTGTCGGCGTTCACGGTTCTGGCCATCGTATTGGTATTCTACATCATCCTTGGCATGTTCCTCGAACCAGTTTCGATGACGTTTATCACGCTTCCGACGATCTATCCTTTGATGGATGCCGCCGGATTTGATCTGATCTGGTTCGGTGTGGTCTATACCATCACGATGGAGATCGCGGTGCTGACGCCACCGGTCGGGCTCAACCTCTATGTGATCCAAGCCATCAGTCGGGACGAGGTCACAATCGGTGACGTCATCATGGGTTGCCTGCCGTTCATTGGCGCGATGATCCTGCTGATCGCGATCCTGATCGTCTCTCCACAAGTGGCGTTGTGGCTGCCCGAGCAGATGCGCTGATGGCAAGCTTACCTTATCAGCGCGCAGGGTCCGGCCCCGTCCTTGTGCTGGTCCACGGTTATCTTGGTGGATCGGCGCAATGGCGGCGAGAGATCGCGTATTTCAGCGGCCAATTTGACGTGATTGCACCTGATCTGCCGGGCTTTGGCGCTGCTGCCGATTTGCCGGGCTGTGACACAATCGCGGGGATGGCCGGGGCGGTGTGCGGATTGCTGGACGATCTCGGCATCAAGGAATTTGTCCTGCTGGGTCACTCGATGGGCGGGATGATCGCCCAGCAGATTGCCGCAGATCGCCCCGACGCTGTGCTGAAGTTGGTGCTTTATGGCACCGGCCCCCTTGGTCTGATGCCTGACCGGTTTGAACCTATCGAAGTCTCGCGCGAACGGCTGCGTGACGACGGCGTCACAACCACGATCAAACGCATTGGGGCGACATGGCTTAAGGCTGGCAGCGATGCAGCGGGTTTCCCGCTTTTGGTCGAAATTGGCGCTCGGGCAAGTGAGCAGGCTGCGATGTCGGCACTTGAGGCCATGGCGAATTGGGACGGGCGCGCCGCGTTGTCCGGCCTGCCGATGCCCACTTTGGTAATATGGGGCGACTCCGATAAATCCTATCGCTGGCCTCAGGTACAATCACTTTGGACAAGCATCCCTGACGTGCAGCTTTCGGTCGTTCCCGGAACCGCCCATGCGCTTCATCTTGAAAAGCCGGACCTCTTCAATTCTCTGATCCAAGATTTTCTGGGGTAGCCAGGGCCATTTCTCTCTTCATTCGCCTGGTGTTATTTCGACAGCGCATCAGCTTTTCCACAGCGTTTGAGCGGGTCAAAAACCCGCGATTCACGGACTTTTCCAGCTAGGTATGACCTGATTGCGGCAGATATCCTCGGCATTGAACAACTCGTCCGAATGGCCCGGACACATGAACACAAATCACCGGCATGCTGGCGGGTCGATCTGGCAACGCCGGTAGAGCCGCATCGAACCAGCGGCCTAGGGTATCGTTGATTTGCCCGATGACGACCGGCGTGATGGTCAACTGCCCGATGGTGAAAGCTGTTGGGGGCAACATGCTCACTTGCCTGCCGCATCTCGGTACCTGCGCGCATAGGCTTCCCGGCTCTTTACAAACCAGACCGATTGTTCCGGCTGCCACCACAATTCTGCCAACGCTTCTGCCGGATAAACGCGGGCGATAAATGTTTGAATGTTTTGCGGCATGTGGCCAAATTGCGCCCAATGCGCAAGGGGTAACGCCCAAAGCATCCGCGTAAAGGGCGCTGCCTGTCGGGGCGTTCACCCAGTCAAACCAGTCCTGCGCCGGGCCGGGGTCGGCGTGGGCTGACATAACGAAGTTCTGAAGAGAGCAATTTGCGCCTTCAACCGGGGCGATTGTAGGAATGGTCAAAGGGGTAGGGCAACTGATCGAGAGCTTCCAATGCGCGACCAGCTGCGACAAATGCAGTGTCCTCGCGCATGGCCAAGCGACCTGCATAGGCTGGATCGAACAGGTCCATCAGGATGGCGCGGTTTGGGTCAAGCGGGGCAAGATCAGGATGGTGCCCGATACCCGCGCCGCCCCAGATATTCGGCGACCCCATTCGTTTGCCGTCAATGATGGTTTGCGCATCGGCGTGGAAAGCCGGATCTATGCGATTGTAGCCGATCCGACTTTCATCAAGTGCGCCGATCAATCCGCTGTTGACCCAACTGGCCAATCTGTCGGTGGTGGGGCAGGCCACGTCAAAGGCACGTGTTTGGGCAACCGCGTGCATCTCATCCTGATTGGGCACGCCATGGTAGGTTGCCGCAATTCCGGTATCATTTTGAAACCGATCAAATGCGATACTCAATCCGGATTCATAACCCGCCCATCCCAGAATTTTCAGCATACCTCAGGCCCGCTCCAGTAACCAACGCCCAAGCCAGTATGCTTTCTTTCTTCTGGGTTTGCTGTTGAATTCCGACTTTTGGGGATCGTTTCCCAGACGATTGGGCGACATATGTCGCGATCGAATTTACCCGCTGCGGACGCACCAAAAACACCCCAACCGATACTGTTAAGATCGGTTGGGGGGGCTCAGTCTGCGTGGGTTGAACGGTGCTATCCGATCACCGCAGCCTATCAAGACCCTGTGCCTCTGCGGAAGGTGCCCCAAGATCCGCCGAGAAAACCTGACTTCCATCACACTGTCTGAAAGAAGATATTTCAGCGCTGCATTGAGGCTTCCGAATGGTCCGTTTGCAGCAACAGAATTTATGGCGTGTTACCTTTGCCTACGCCTGACTAGCGTGCGCCTGTCCATAATTTGGCTGGCAGGGTTTTGGATTTACCTCCATCGCTCGCGGCCTGACCAAAAGGCTTTCTGCAATCAACTTCCGTACTTCGCGCCGTTTCAGGATAGGCAATGCACGCGCGCCATAGGCGTTTTCGACTGGCTTGGCAGCGAGGTCGGGCAGGAGGGCGAACAGGGTCATTCGGTTGAGTGCTGACATCGTTTTAAGAGCCATAGGGCCGGGGTAAAAGCTTTCGCTTGGGATGTCGTTGGAAATCAGGGTTGCATGCTGATCCAGAAGAACATGTGCATAGGTCACGCACCGACGCCCCCGTGCAAAAGAGGCCAGATGGGATTCCTCTGCGAGATGCTTTGCCCGCACGTAGAATGGCGTCGAAGTATCGTCGATGCGCAATAGGATGCAATGTTGTGGCGACACCAAAAGCGCCCGCCGGTTTCCCATGACGCCCGGTTTGATCCTGACCGGAAGCACGCCATCAGGCAAAGGAGCCTTTTCAACAGCCACTTCTGAGCAGGCGGTCCAGCGTACGGGCTGGTCTCCGTGTTCCAGTGTTGTAACCATGTCGCCCGGGCGCAGATCCTCTATTGCGATTTCGCCTGTTGGTGTCCTGATCATCGTTCCTGCGGTGAAACAGCTGATGCCCATCGCGAAAAACTGTTGTTGGCTGTCGACCTGCGAAGGTTGGATGCCAACCAGAGTGATGGTTTCCCCATTCGGGAAACTGAGAATTGCATCACCCGAACCATCACCAATGGTGTCGGTGATCACCGCATCATAATAGTTGACCGGACTGCCGCCGGCATTTGTCAGCCCGGACAGATCAAACTGATCCACGGTCGTACCATCGCCACTGTCGTTCAGGTCAAAGCCATAGATTGTGTCATTGCCATCGCCGTCGCTGAACACCACCAGATCGCGGTCCGTGTCGCCTTGCAGATCAATGTCGTCGTCGCCTGCGCCGCCCTCGACAGTGTCGGCACCTGAACCGGCGGAAAACCAGTCATCGCCGCCGCCGCCTGACAGGCTGTCATCCCCCGTACCGCCGTAAATGTCTTCGTTGCCGCTTCCGCCGGTGACCGTGTCGTTGCCCGCGCCGCCTTCCAGATTGCCGCCGCCCGCGCCGCCTTCGATAGAATCGTTGCCGTCGCCGCCGCGCAGGTCGTCCTGGCCCGAGCCCCCGATGATCGTATCGTCGCCGCCGCCGGAAAAGACATAGGAGTTGTTATCCGTGCGCCCAGACAGATCAAAAAGGTTGCCCTGATTGGTGCCGATAACTTCTTCGATCTCACTAAAGGAAATCGTATCGGTGCCATTCGTAATGGTCCCCGATTCTTCGCCCGTAAAGGTAACCGTGACAGGCCCCGTGAGGTTGTCCAGCCCGATGATATCATGGTCGGTACCACCTTCGCCGCCGACGATGGTGTCATTGCCAAACCCGTCCTCGACAATGAAACTGTCCTCATCGTCTCCGCCGTCCATGTAGTCGTCACCCGACCCGCCATCGATGGTATCTCTGCCAGCCCCGCCATAGATCTGATCATTACCCGCGCCGCCGTCAATAACGTCAGCAGAGGTATCGCTGTCACCGGGCAACGCATAGTCCGCATCCAGTCGCGCCGCAGTGACGTTGGTAAAGCTGGTATTGACCGTATCAAGAGATATACTTTGGATGGGTTTGCTGGTCAGCAGCGTGTTGTCGGCGTTGTCGGTCAACTCCGGCATCACGTACACTTCGCCGTCCGTGGTCTGGATCACAACAGCGGTGAAAATACCGCTGGTCGCATCGGTGAAAGTGACGGTCGCATTATAAACCACCGCTGAGTCGATCAGCTTGTCCTGACCCCCGATGTTGATCGTTTCGGGCGCGGCATCGTGATCGAGGTCTATACGTGTGTTGTCGTTGGTATCCGAGACAATTGCATTCTGGAGTGTTTTATAAAGCTCATTGCCCGCACCCCCATAAGACCCCAAAAGCGCGCCCGCGTTTTCATTGCCAAAGTTGCCTTCGTTGTCATCAATTGCGCCACCGGACCCGAGGTGGATGACGGTATAGCTGGTGCCGACGGCGTTTGACCCGCCCACGGATGTTGCGGGGTTCTCGCCGCCATAGATCGTGTCATCACCGTCATGGCCGTCGATGGTGTCAGATCCGGTGCCACCATAGATCAGGTCATTGCCGCCACCTGCGTAAATGCTGTCGTTGCCCGCGCCACCATCGATCGTGTCTTCCGAAAATGCGCCATTATCGGTGATGGAATCGTTGCCGTCGCCGCCAAAAATCAGATCGTCGCCACCTCCGCCTCCGATCGTGTCATCGCCCGCGCCACCGTCGATCGTGTCATCGCCGCCGCCTCCGGAAATGCTGTCCGCTCCGCTCCCGCCCGAAATCAGATCATTCCCGCCGCCAGAGTCGATGGTGTCATCGCCCGCACCCGCATCAACAGTATCATCGCCACCATAGGCGTTCATCTGGGTGCCATCCGCGTCGGTATAGCTGGTTCCCATATTATCATTGCCAGCGGTGCCATCGACCGTGCCGTCGATAAAGGCGTCCTGCTCGGTGGTGGCATAAACGCCGGAGTAACTGTCACCCGCAATGGAATCGAGTCTCATCGATTCTATTGGCTTGGCACCCAAGGCCGGGTTGAATCCACTACCCGCAGTAAACGGAGCCATAAAGACGCGGCCGGAAACATCCTGCAGCAGCACGATTCGCGTCGTCGCCGTGGTGCCATCGACATAGGTGATTGTCACGTTGTACTCGATGACACTGTCGAGCGTGGAAGCAACACCGCCAAAAATCAGGTTTTCGCCTGCCTGCCCGTTGTCGTTTTCCGCGATAGCGCCATCGTTATTGGCATCATTCGTCGTCAGGCTATCGATGCTGTCATAAAGCGGCGCTTCTGACCCGCCAAAGGTCAGGCCAAGCAGCGAGCTGGAATTCTCTGACTGGAAATTGCCTTCGTTCGGGTCGAGATCGGAAAAAACGCCCAGATAGAATGCTTCGAATGTGTTTGTCGCCATTGGACTGTGATCTCACCGCTAAAGTCTTGGCCGACCCATGGATCAGCAGCCGCAGCCGTATTTACGGAAGGCGGCTTGAGCCTCGCATCAACGTGTTGCTGGTGAGGATTTAGGTGCTGTCAGGTGAATGACTCGTTAAGGATAAGATTGTCCATAAACCGGCAATCGCTCCAATTTCCGCGGCGATACTCCCGCATCTGAACCTTTCAATAGGGGGAGGGCATCGGGCCTCCGACAGACCCGATCATGCGGTGCTTCAGTGAAGATCAAAAAATGAAGAAGCTGAAAGTTCAGCATGTCAGATCAGCCAAGAGGTTGATCTAAAATTTGCGTGAGGAACTTCCCCAGACGCTGACGCTGAATGGCGATCCTACCCAATGCGCCTTTTGGCGGCGTCAAATCTGCTGGCATCGGGGTTGAATTCGGCGAAGAAGGGCCTGCCAGTACACCGACATTCAAGCGGTGTTCTCATGATGCAAAGGGTCCGCCCGGAGCTATTCCTCCAACCTCATTTATGAAGCCGCATCATAAACGCTGCGCGCCTTCACAATCTCGGGCTGCTTTTCGACGGCCCATTGCGCCATCGCTCCGATGGGCGCGAACAGCGACTGTCCCAAGTCCGTGATCGCATAATCCACACGCGGTGGAATGCTGGGCGTGACGGTCCGGCGCACCAGCCCATCCCGCTCCAGCTTGCGCAGGGTCTGGGTCAGCATGCGTTGCGAGATATCAGGAATCGCACGCTGGATCGCAGAGAATCGATATTCCCCGTCCCGCAGCATCAAAATGACTAAAAGGCTCCATTTATCGCCGATCTGGGCCAGCACTGTGCGGATCGGACACAGGTCAAGTCCCAGTTTTTGCTCTATTTCTTCGCGTCGTTTCATTTTTATTCCAGTTACTAAAAAGTGCCTACTTACTAATAGTAATCTACTTGAGTAGAACTACAACACGCCCGGCAAGCGGGCAAGCATTCATTCAAGGAGAACCAGATGAACACGATCTTTCGCACCGCAACCGCTGCCGCAGCAATTGCCCTGACCGGTCTTTCTGCAGCCGCCGATCCCGCCGCAAACAAGGACATCGCGCTGGGCTTGCTGGAGCAGGGCCTTGCCAAGGGCGACCGCGATTACATCATGACCCATGTCGCCGAAGGCTACATCCAGCACAACCCGCAGGCCGCTGATGGCCGCGAAGGTCTGCTGGGATTTGTCGGCTTTCTGGAAAGCCTCGACCCGCCGGTTTCTATCAACCCGGTGCGTGTAATCGCGGATGACGATTTTGTTGTCATTCATCAGGAAGCTGAATTCTTTGGCCCCAAGGTGATCATTGATGTGTTCCGTTTTGAAGACGGCAAGATCGCCGAGCATTGGGACAGCATTCAGGAAACTGTCACTGAAACCGCAAGTGGTCGGTCAATGACGGATGGCGCAACCGAAATCACCGATCTGGACAAGACCGACAAGAATAAGGCGTTGGTCACTGCGCTGGTCACGGATGTGCTGATGAAGGGCGAGATCGACAAGATCGACCGCTACATCGCGCCGGGGTACATGCAGCATAATCCGTTTGTGTCAGACACGCGTGACGGGCTGAAAGGCTTTATCGCCTATCTGGGCGAAAACAACATTTCGTTCTGGTATTCAGATCTGCACAATGTCGTGGCTGAAGGCAACTTTGTCTTTACCCAGGCCGAGGGCGTCTATGACGGTACGCCCACCGCATTTTATGACATTTGGCGCGTTGAAGACGGCATGATCGTTGAACACTGGGATGCCGTGCAGGGCATCCCGACCGAATTCGCCCATGAAAACGGTATGTTCTGAGGGCGCTGCCTTTGAAATCAAGGATCCACCCGGTGCGATTGTGCCGGGTGGTTCACGGGTCTTGCGCAGAGTTAATCTGCAAAAATCCCACGCAGCCAGTTTTTAAAGACCTCGACCTCAGGCCGGTGCACCTTTTGCGTTTTGCCCTGCATAAAGTAATGCGATTGCGGGAAGGGAACCGGCGGACCGGAGATTGCGATATTCACACCGGCGGCAATGGCCTGACGTGCAAATCGTTCCTGAACGACAGAGTGCCCCCCGCCCGATGCGACAAGCGAAACGGCGGCAACGGTTGTGTCCACAGTGATTTGTGTAAGCGCGCCAATCGGGCCCTGAGGCTGCGCTGCAATGTAGATCTTTCGCATGTTTTCATTGCCAAGAACCTGAATGAATGCGCCATTCGTCATACGCGCAGTTGCTGCTTGTCGGATGGGGACAATCGTCTCAGTCGAGATTTTTTCGGCTTCAAATCCCGGCCAGTGTCCTAGCCCCTGACGGATATCCACATCCACATCCTCGTCCGAAATCGACGTAGCCCAGATGGTTGAGACCAGCCGGATGTTGATGCCGGGATAGTCTTTGGTGAACTGCGGCAAAAAGGGTGCCAGCCAAAGCGTTGCGGTGGAAATCGGGGCGCGGACAGTGATTGTGCCCCTCGACTGGGGTCCAAAAAGACTAAGCGTGGCAGTGTCGATCGCATTGAGAGCGTCCCGCACGGTGTGCAGGTACGCCTCACCAACCGCGCTGAGAGACAGGTGACGTGCCTTGCGGATAAAGAGCTTGCATCCCAACGTGTCTTCCAACGTTCTGATGTGCAGGCTGATTGCTGTCTGCGTCAGGCCCAGTTCGCGGCCAGCCTCGGTGAAATTCAGCAAACGGGCAGAGGCCTCAAAGCTGCGGAGCCAGGTCAGATTGGGCGTTCGGTTCAGCATTTCTATCACCAAATTTTTTTGGGCATCTTTGGCATTATTACTCATTTTAATTTTTGGTGAAATGGCGAAATAACGTTTTCACAAAGCGTTACCCACACCAACTCATGGGAAGTACCAGACATGTTGACCACCGCACCGCACATTGAAGATTTCATCAGCGACGTCGCCGCAAACGACAATGCCCCAATCTGTCGGCATGTTGTCCACGCGGACGACCTGCCAATCGAGACCGGCTTTGGCCCGCAATACGGTGGCGCTACCTGGAAGACCCTGATCTCAAGCGACCGGATGGAGTCTGCTGAGGTGGTACTGGGTGTGGCCCAGATCCCGGCGGGCGGCGTTCTGGCCCTCCACCGCCATCCGCCCGCCGAATTTTATTTTGTCATGTCCGGTTCAGGCGTTGTGATGCTGGAGGGTGTTGCCAACCCCGTCACAAGCGGATCGGCCGTGTTTATCCCCGGCAACGCCGAACACAGCTTTGAGGCGGGGCCAGAGGGCGTGTCATTCGCCTATGGTTTTGCCCAGAACGCGTTCAGCGACGTCGAATACACCTTTTCGGAATGAACCCTTTGTTGGAGAAGTTGGACATGAAAATTGGATTTATCGGACTTGGGAACGTTGGCGGCAAACTTGCCGGGTCTATCCTGCGCAATGGGTATGACCTGACCGTGCGGGATCTGAACCAGGACTTTGTGGATGGTTTTGTTGCCCGCGGTGCAGGCAGCGCGGACAGCCCAAAGGAACTCGCTGAGATGTGCGATGTTATCATCACCTGCCTGCCATCGCCTGCCGCCTGTAGCGACGTGATGGAAGCCGCTGATGGCGTGATCGCCGGGCTGAGCGAAGGTAAGATCTGGGCCGAGATGTCGACCACAGACGAGACCGAGGTTAAACGCATCGCCGAGCTGGTGCGCGCCACCGGTGCCGCCCCCATCGAATGCCCGGTTTCGGGCGGTTGCCACCGTGCCGCTACAGGCAATATCTCGATCTTTGCGGGCTGCGACCGGGATACTTTTGAGCGCATGTTGCCGATGCTGACCACTTTGGGCCGGCGCGTGCTGCACACGGGTCCTATCGGGTCTGCGTCGGTGCTCAAGGTGATGACCAACTATCTGGCCACCGCCAACCTGCTGACGCTCTGCGAGGCGATGGTGACGATGAAAGCCACGGGCATGGACATGGCCACCACCTATGAGGCGATCACGATCTCGTCTGGCACATCCTTTGTCGCTGAAACCGAAGGTCAGGTCATTCTGAACGGCAGCCGCGATATTTCGTTCACCATGGATCTGGTGCTCAAGGATATCGGCCTGTTCCACAAGATCGCTGAACAGCATGACATCCCGCTCGAAATCAGCCCATTGATGATCGACATCTTCAAAGATGGTCAGACACGCTATGGCAGCCGCGCGCAGTCTGACGACATCATTCGCCGCTTAGAAGATGCCACGGGCCTGTCGATTCTGGCAGATGGCTTCCCGGCCGAGATGACCGACGATGAACCCGAAGAGCCCGGGTTTGAAGTGGTGCCGCGTGGCGCAACCCGGCTGGCCGCCGAATAGGCTGACCGCACAAAACACAACTGGCCGCCATTACAGGAGACGTCATGGAAAATCTGGACAAGTTCTTTATCGGTGGCAAGTGGGTCCAGCCGCAGTCGGACCGCACGTTTGCGGTAACCAACCCGGCCACCGAAGCGCAGATCGGGCAGATCGTTCTGGGGGATCAGCGCGATGTGGACGCGGCTGTTGCGGCGGCTGTATCCGCCTTTGACAGCTATGGCCAGACAACACAGCCAGAACGGCTGTCTTTGCTGGAGGCGTTGCTGACCGAGACCCGCAGCCGCACCGAAGACCTTGCACAGGCCATGCGTCAGGAGATGGGCGCGCCGATCACCTTGGCGCGCGAGGCGCAGGCGGATGCGGGTGTCGGCCATCTGGAAGCCTTCATTGAAGCATTGCGGGGGCAGGACGCCCGCGAAACGCTTGCAAATGGGGATGTTCAACAGCGTGAACCCATTGGGGTCTGCGGATTGATCACACCGTGGAATTGGCCGATCAACCAGATCGCGCTCAAGGTCATTCCGGCGCTGGCGACGGGTTGCACCTGTGTGCTGAAACCCTCGGAATACACGCCGCTCTCCGCGATGATCTATGCCGAGATAATCGAGGCCGCAGGCTTTCCGCCCGGCGTGTTCAACCTGATCTACGGCGATGGCCCGACCGTTGGCGCGGCCCTGTCGCGGCATCCGGACATTCAGATGATGTCCTTTACCGGCTCCCTGCGCGCCGGGATCGCCATCACCAAAGACGCCGCCGATACCGTCAAACGTGTCACGCTGGAGCTGGGCAGCAAGTCGCCCAACCTTGTGTTTGACGACTGCGATCTTGAGACGCAGGTCACGGAATCGGTGCAGGCCTGCATGGTCAATACCGGTCAATCTTGCGACGCGCCAACCCGTCTCGTGGTGCAACGGTCCTGTTATGACCGGGCCTTGGTCATCGCCAAGGCGGCGTGCGAGGCCATCAAAGTGGGCGACCCGGCGCAGGAGGGGCACCACATCGGCCCGCTCTTTGACAAGATCCAGTTTGACCGGGTGCAGTCCATGATCCAATTGGGGCTGGACGAGGGGGCCACCTTGCTCGCGGGGGGACTGGGTCGGCCTGCGGGGCTGAATGTGGGATGGTTCGCGAAACCGACCATTTTTGCCGACGTCCGCAACGAAATGCGGATTGCGCAGGAAGAAATCTTCGGTCCGGTGCTTGTTATTATCCCATTCGAGGATGAGGCCGACGCCATCGCCATTGCCAATGACACCCCTTATGGCCTTGCGGCTTACGTCCAGACCGGTGATGAGGCGCGGGCCGAGCGGGTGGCGTCAAAGCTGCGGGCGGGTGCGGTGCATATCAACGGCGCGCCCTTCCGATATGGCTCACCCTTTGGGGGCTATAAACAATCGGGCAACGGCCGCGAAGGCGGATTGCCCGGATTGGAAGACTATCAGGAAATCAAGGTGCTGCACTATCCGGACTGAACGCAGCGGGGGGAACGGAATATCTCCCGCTCCCCCCGCAATCTGTCAGCCCGACATAGGCCGGGTTTATCCGGCCAAAGCCTCAACAGGGGCCGCAGCGATCACCAGAAGTTCGACCTTGTAAAACGGTTGCGCAAGGCGTGCTTCAACACAGACCCGTGTCGGGGGTGCAATACCGCTGACCCAGCTGTCCCACGCCTGATTGAACCCGGCGTAGTCGCCCATATCCGACAGCCAGACCTGCACGGAAATGATCTGACCACGATCCGTTCCGGCTTCTGCCAGAAGGGCATCGACCTTGGCAAAGACGTCGTCTGACTGGGCGATGATGTCGCCGTCTTTCAGTTGCGAAACCTGACCGGCAAGGTGAACCTGCCCGCCATGTGATGCGATTGCAGAGAACCTGGCAGAGCCGCCGATTTTTCTGAGGGTCGTGGACATTGGATGATTCCATCTGAGGTGTTATAAGAATGAGCCTTATTTCACTCAAAGTAACACTTCAGTCAAACGCGAATTTGTGTACTTGAATTCAGAATTTCTGAATTATTCTCACGCCCATTGAGATCGTGATGCAATCATTGCGGCAAAACGAAAGGTGGCGTCAGTTTGACCGTCCCTGATCAAACGAAATGCTGCGGACTGTTGCGGCGATCCCGTTGGCGACCATTTCTTCTGCGGGGGACTGGGCTGTTTCTGACTTACGCAACAGGTGAATTTGACGCTTTGCTGTCGGATCGTTGAGGTGGCGGAAAACCAGGGTGTCTGGCTGGAATGGCCAAACCGCCATTTCAGGCAGGATCGTCACCCCGATATTGGCCCGGACCATCGCCAGAATTGAGGTCATATTATGCGCCGACAGGTTGGCCCTTGCATGCAGGTCCCGGCATTGCGGGTTGGCAATATTGGCTGACAGACTGTTGGCGATCAATTGATCCGGCCGCAAATCCGCCCAGTTCACAGGCCCGGTTTGCGCCGCAATGGGGTGATCGGGCGCGGCAACGACACCAAAACGATCAGATATAAGCAGCGTGCTTGACAGCCCCATACTCGAATCCCGGAAGGTCGCAATACCGATGTCCACGCGGCCCCAGTACAATTCCTGCAGAACCGAGGCTGAATCCATGTCCCGCACTTCCAGATGAATGGACGCCAGAGCGTCCCGGTTTTCCGCATAATAGCGCGGCATGACTGTTCCCGCGACCGAAGGCACCACAGCAAGCCGCACATGGCCTTTGCGGGCATAGGCGTAATCGTGAATGGCCCTGACCGTCATGTCAAAATGCTGCAACTCGCGTTCGGCCTGTTCCAGCACAAAGGCCCCAACCGGAGTCAGTTTGTTCTTGCGGTCTTTTTCGAACAGATTTTGGCCAAGGTGGTCCTCAAGTTGCTTGAGGGTCATGGAAACCGCAGAAGGGGTCTTGGACAGGAATTCGGCCCCGTCTTTCAGATTTCCGCTTCTGGCGACGGCTGACAGGCAGCGGAACATTTCAATCTTCAGCGCCACTTCATTTTTCCTGAAATATACTCAAGTTATTTGAGATTGAGTGAATCGGCATCTGATGTCAATCACCGTGGGTATTTCGAAAACCAGCGGGGAAAAGACGACATGAGCACACTTCACAAAAACCTGATAGCCGGCGCATGGGCAGCGGGCGAAGGCGAGATTGAAAATGTGAACCCGTCGGACCTGAGCGATATCGTCGGCCTGTTCGCGCAGGCAGATGCCGCGCAGTTGGATGCAACACTGGACCAAGCGCGCGTGGCGCAGGTGGAATGGGCGGCCTACGGGATGGAGCGCAAGCAAGCGGTCCTGATGGCGATTGGCACTGAACTGATGGCGCGTGCCGAAGAACTGGGCACCTTGCTCAGCCGCGAAGAGGGCAAGCCGCTGGCCGAAGGCAAGGGCGAGGTGTATCGCGCCGGCCAGTTCTTTACCTATTACGCTGCGGAGTGCTTGCGCCAACTGGGCGAAAACGCCGATTCTGTGCGCCCCGGTGTTGAAGTTGACGTGCGCCGTGAGCCGGTGGGTGTTGTCGCCATCATCAGCCCATGGAATTTCCCGACCGCCACCGCGTCGTGGAAAATCGCGCCTGCGCTTTGCTATGGCAACGCGGTTGTGTGGAAACCTGCCAATCTCACGCCTGCCTCTGCCGTCGCTCTGGCAGAGATCATCGACCGTCAGGACATTCCCAAAGGACTGTTCTCTCTGGTGATGGGGGCAGGGCGCACCATTGGCCAGCGTCTGGTTGAAAGCCCAAAGATCAACGCAGTTTCTTTTACTGGATCCGTGCCGGTAGGCCGCGGAATTGCCACGGCGGCGGTACAGAATTTCACCAAAATTCAGGCCGAAATGGGATCAAAGAACGCTTTGGCCGTGATGGATGATGCGGACCTTGATCTGGCGGTGACACTGGCACTTGGCGGTGCCTTTGGCGGTTCCGGTCAGAAATGTACGGCGTCGTCGCGTCTGGTGGTGCATGCCGACATCCACGATGCCTTTGTCGAAAAACTGGTGGCTGGGGCAAAAGCCATGAAAGTCGGTCACGCGATGGAAGCGGGCGTGCAGATGGGCCCGATTGTCAGCGAAGAGCAACTGGCCGAGAACCTCAAATACGTTGAACTGGGTCAGTCCGAAGGGGCCGAACTGGCCTGCGGTGGCGTCCGGCTGGATATGCCGCATCAGGGCTATTACATGAGCCCCGGCGTGTTTCTGAATACCACCAACGATATGCGCATCAACCGCGAGGAAATGTTTGCCCCTCTGACAAGCGTCATCAAGGTAGGCAGCTATGAAGAGGCCTTGGCGACCGTCAATGACACCAATTTTGGCCTGACCTCCGGCATCGTCACGCAGAGCCTTGCCCGCGCCACGCACTTCCGCCGCAATGCGCGTACCGGTGTGGTTACCGTGAACCTGCCCACCGCAGGCACCGATTACCACGTGCCGTTTGGCGGGCGTGGGGACAGCTCTTACGGCCCGCGTGAACAGGGTAAGGCGGCGGCGGAATTCTACACCACCGTCAAGACCGCCTATATCGCTGCCGGGGCACCGCTCTGATGCGCATCGACAACCTGCAATATGCCAACTGGTCGGAAAAGATTTTCCGCCAGTTGCGCGAGGGCAAGGTGGATGCGATTCACGTCACCATCGCCTATCACGAAAGCTTTCGCGAAACGGTTCTGAACTTCGAGCAATGGAACCGCTGGTTCGAACAATTCCCCGATCTGATCATGAAGGGCCAATGGGCCAGCGACATCGACATCGCCCGCGAAACCGGGCGCACGGCGGTGTTTTTCGGTTTTCAGAACCCGTCACCGATGGAAGACGACATCGGACTGATCGAAATTCTGCATACGCTCGGCGCGCGCTTCATGCAGCTGACCTATAACAACCAATCCTTGCTGGCGACGGGATGTTATGAGGCCGAAGACAGCGGGATCACCCGCATGGGCAAACAGGTCATCAAGGAAATGAACCGCGTCGGGCTGGTCATCGACATGAGCCATTCGGCGGACCGGTCCACCATCGAGGCCGCCGATCTGTCGCAGCGGCCCATCGCGATCACCCATGCCAACCCCTATGACTGGTCGCCCGCGCTACGCAACAAGAAGGACGATGTGATCCGCGCGGTGACGCAAAACGGTGGCATGCTGGGCTTTTCTGTCTATCCGCATCACCTGAAAGGCAAGTCGGATTGCACGCTGGAAAGCTTTTGCGAAATGATCGCGCGCACCGCTGAGAAATTCGGTGCCGAACACCTCGGTATCGGCACGGACCTGTGTCAGGACCAGCCCGACAGCATCGTCGAATGGATGCGCGTCGGGCGCTGGACCAAGGAAATCGACTATGGCGAAGGCTCCGCCTCGGCGGCGGGTTTCCCGCCAATGCCAGACTGGTTCAACGACAACCGCGATTTCGGGAATATCGAAAACGGCTTGTTGGCCACCGGCCTGAGCAAGGATGAAGTCGCCGGGATCATGGGCGGCAACTGGTACAAATTCTACGCGGAAAACTTCACACCCTATCAGAAATAGCCGGTCTGGACCCGCTGCCCAAAAGGGCAGGGGACAGGCAGGCACTTGGCATTTACGGGAGGTAATAATGTCAGACACGCCCATCACCGGAACCCCAGTCGGGACCGGTTTCAACAAACCGCTTTTTGCAATCTCGGGGGGCTTTATCGCGGCCTTCTGTCTTTTGGCGCTTTTCAACCTTGACGCCCTATCGGCGGCTGTCGACTGGGGCTTCAACTTTGCAGCAACGTATTTTGGCCTTTACTGGCAAATCCTGTTGCTGGCCACATTCCTGATCGGGCTGGTGCTGTGCGTTCTGCCCGGTGGCCGCGCCATCATGGGCGGATTGGCCGTGCCGGAATTCTCCGTGTTCCAATGGGGCTCGATGATCATGTGTACGCTGCTTGCGGGCGGCGGCGTGTTCTGGGCTGCGGGTGAGCCGATTGCGCATTTCTTGTCCTCACCACCGCTTTATGGGGCAGAGGGGGCAACGAAGGCCGCTGTCAATCCCGCCATGGCGCAAAGCTTCATGCACTGGGGCTTTCTGGCCTGGGCCATTCTTGGATCGCTGAGCACCGTAATGCTGATGCACTACCACTACGAAAAGGGTCTGCCGCTGGCCCCGCGCACGCTGCTCTACCCGGTCTTTGGCGACCGCGCGATCAATGGCCCGATTGGCCTGATTGCGGATGCGGCTTCCATCATCGCGGTGGTCGCCGGAACCGTGGGGCCGATCGGCTTTCTTGGCTTGCAGGTCAGCTATGGCATGTCCGCGCTCTTCGGCTTCAGCGACGGTTTTGCGATGCAGGCCACTGTTATTGTCGGCCTGACCATTATATACACAATCTCTGCGATGACCGGCCTGTCACGCGGTATTCAGCTGTTGTCCAAGATCAACGTGATCCTTGCCGCCGCGTTGTTGCTGTTCATCCTGATTGCAGGCCCGACCGGGTTCATCTTCGGATCGTTCTTTTCAGGCTTTGCCACCTATCTGGGCAACTTTTTCCAGATGGCGCTGTTCCGGGGTGATGCGGCTGTGTTCGGCGCGCCGGGCTGGCTGGGCTGGTGGACCGTGTTCTTCTGGGGATGGTTCATGGGGTATGGCCCGCTGATGGCGATGTTCATCGCCCGCATTTCGCGGGGCCGGTCCATCCGGTCGATCATCATCATGCTGTCCATCGTCGCACCCATCGTCACCAACTTCTGGTTCACCATCATCGGCGGCACGGGTATTTCGATGGAACTGGCAGAGCCGGGCACCATCTCGGCGGCCTTCGAAGGGTTCAACCTGCCTGCGGCCTTGCTGGCCATTACCACCAACCTGCCGCTTGGCTTTTTCGTGTCGGTGCTGTTCCTGATCCTGACCACGATCTTTGTGGCCACCACGGGCGACTCGATGAGCTATGTCATCGCCTCTACAATGAGCGATGGTGACATGCCGCCTGCTGCGATCCGGGTGTTCTGGGGTGTGACCATGGGGATCATGGCGATCATCCTGATATCTGTCGGATCGGGCGGTGTGTCCAAGCTGCAAAGCTTCATCGTGGTGACCGCCGTGCCAGTATCGCTGATCCTGCTGCCCTCGCTTTGGGACGCGCTGCGCATCACGATTGCGAAGGGCAAGCAACTTTGATGTTACCCTTGTCCGGGCGGTTCCTGCCGCCCGGACATTCCACTGTGCTTTAAAACCAGATGAGGATGCCATGTCTGCCATAGAACTCCGCGATCCAAATCTCGTGATGCGCCTTGCCCGATTGGGCAGTTTTCATCAGTCGCGCCTGTCCTTTATGCGCGTCTTGACCCGCCGACTCGCCAGCGAAGGCTGGCGGTTTGAACAGACCGCCTTTGACGTGGATGAGATCGGCGTCGGCCACGCAGTCTACACCGCTCACGGGCCGGAACACAGTTATTCTCTCGTGGCGTTCGCCCATGATCTGCCCCCCGAAAGCCGCTCTGACCGGGTCATTGCAGAGGCATGGGATGCGACTTTCACCCTCTTTGACGGGGTGCCGACGGATGCCGATATTGCGCGCCTGTCGCAAAACATTCCGCTCCAAGAGGCGGGCCGCGTCACCAGCCGCGAACTGTCTGTGTCGCGGGCAAACCGGTCCGTGCGGCTGTGGGAACATGTGGTCTCGCAACTGGCCGCTGGTCAGCAGCCCGACACGAATCAGATCGAGGCCGTAGGATATCTGATGCGCACCACGGCGGTCTATGGGTCGGGCAAGCTGGGTGCCGCTGACCGCGAAATGCTCGCCGACCGGTCCGAGTTTCAGTCCCCGTTTCAGGTTGAGATGCTGTCGGTTTTCCTGACCCGCTGGTTCGTGCGCGATCTGGTGCAGCATATGGCCAACACCCGCGCCGCCGCCGCCGGACAAACCGCAGCCGCACTTGATCCGGGCATCGCAAGGTCCCTTGGCATCGGTAATTCAACAGGTCTGGGCATGGCACCATTTCTGCTCAACCATCCTTTGTTGTTCAACAATTGGATCACCGCCCGCGAAGAAGCCATCCGACTGGTGCGCGACATCGAAACGGCGACCCCGGCTGAGGTGACGCTGTTTCGCGAACTGGTGCAACGCAGTCAGAAGACCATCGCCGCATGGCGGTCAGATCATCCCGCGCAAGTGAAAAAGCTTGCCGATCTGCGCGCTGATCTTGCCAGCATTACCACATATCTGGACGGGTTCTCCTTTTCGGACAGGCACCCATGGGACCGGCTCTTTCAATGGGCTGTCGCCAACCTGACCTCTGAAGGGCAGGAATGGCTGTCCTCTCTGATGCTTGAACCTTACGGCGCGAAGGTGGATCACCTCGCCGCCCGCATGGCCGCCGACACCAACGCCAATTTCCGGATATCCGGTGGCATGACTGTTGGTGCGATGCGCAAACAGATTGCCGACATTTATGGCTGGGCGCTGGATACCGACTGGAAAATGCCCGCGAACAAGGCGCGCGCCTGGTATGTATCCGAGGAAAAGCTGGAGCCGCGCCTTGGCGAACGCTTTGAAGAGCCGATTGAGGAATACGAACAACCGCTGGCCCCCGGTCGGGATGCGGCAGCGCTTTTCGAGGCGCTGACCCATTGGCCCGATGACGTGCAGATCGCCGAATTCCTGCTGCGCCATCCCCGCCACCGCCATACGGTGCGCCGGGTTCAGATCGTGGGCCGCGCGCCCTATGCTGAAATCCGCGACAACACGATCAGCAGTACCATCCTGCCGATTGACATGCTGCGCTGCAAACTGTCGTTCTTTGGCGCCACCCAATTTGATCCACGGTCTGACCGCTGGGTGCGTATCTGCCTGTATGGCAATGCGCCCTATCCAGATGAACTTGTCCCGAACAACGCCGATTTCTGGATTTATCCCGACGTGACGGAGGGGAGCGCATGACCTTTTCGCTGAACGAGATTGAGGCGCTGAGCAAGCGCGCGGCGCGCGGATCGGGGTTGTCTTGGGGATTGGCCGAGGAAGCGGCGAAAGGCACGCGGTGGCTTGCCTCCTTTGATCTGCCTGGGCCGCAACTGCTGGCCAACCTGCTGGAACTCAACGACCGCCGCGCCGAAATTGACGTGTCGCCAATGTCACTTGAAGGGGTCTGGAAGGCACCAGCGGGCCGGATGAGTCCGCTGATCTCGGGCGCATCGCTGAGTGATTGCGCCGGGCGTCTGCTGGCTTTGGGGCAAATCCAATTGCAAAGTGTCAGCTATCCCTTGCTGGTTGTGCCGTTCCTTGGCGGTGCGGCCCTGCGTCTGAAAACCCCGGTTTCGGTGGCCTGGGATGGCGTGCGGCTGACAACAGACGGCCATCAGCTTTGTACCGAAGGGCAGGATGGCCTGTCATCCGATCACACGCTCCTGATGACCGTTTCGGCACCCGCAGTCATGCAAGGCCCGAAAGAGCCGGTGATCAGGGCGCAGGTATCGTCCGAATGCTGGG
Source organism: Sulfitobacter sediminivivens (assembly GCF_042611115.2). Classification (NCBI taxonomy): domain Bacteria; kingdom Pseudomonadati; phylum Pseudomonadota; class Alphaproteobacteria; order Rhodobacterales; family Roseobacteraceae; genus Sulfitobacter; species Sulfitobacter sediminivivens. The sequence continues at coordinate 119,659 of NZ_JBHGAR020000011.1, read as the reverse complement.
CGACGCTCAGCCGATTTGCACACCGGACATTTGCGCCCGCCACTGACGAAAGCCGCGCGCGGGGTGCTGGTGCAGGCCTGACCGACAACGATTGATGCAGGTCACCCCTTGCGGGGTGCCTTGCGCCTATTCCTCTCCAGCCATTCCCGTTTTCTCAAGCAGGAAGTTGCGGATGGTCGGGTCGATTGACGCGTGGTTGACCGGATAGATGCCGCATTTTTCCAGTGCGCTGCGCAGGGATACACGGCTCTCGATCTTTTTCCAGATGGCCCGGGAGGAATAGGGCATGCGCCGCGGGCGCCATGCGAGGCCCAGTGTCATCCCACGCAAATAGGTTCTTTGCTGTCGGTGTGCCGGATAAAGCACCGTCTCGGTGATCGATCCTTCCTGTTCACTTTCGAATTCGACCACGAAAATGCGGCTGCCATGGAAACTGCAGCGACCATCATAGCGTGTGCGTTGCAGACGTTCCTGCGACGGTCCCCGTCCGCGTTCAATTGTGCGCGTGTTCATCTGGCCGTTTTCTTCGTCAATGAATGTTGCACCAATCATGATGTGATCCGGCCAGGACGGTGTCAGAAAATGGATATGATAGGCACCGGCATAGTGCCTGAGCCGTGCCAAATCGCCGGGGAAGGCATTTGCAAAGGGATCCTTGTGCACCGATGGGCGGTTCCGGTTCAGATGCCCCCGTGCAGCAACAAATGTCGCGTTATCGGAAAGAAGCTGGTGTTCCATGACATCAAAATAGAGCGCGATCCGGCGCAGATTATGCGCTGATGGCATTCCCGCCCCACTGAGATAACGGTTGAACTGCTGCGGGTTGATCCCGATTTCCCGGCAGATTTGCGCGGTCGAAACCCGCTCTGCACATATGTGCCTAAGATTTTTTGCGAAATTTTCATCCATGGGTCAGATCCATAAGCAACTATATGCACTAGTGCTAACACTTGCTTAGTCTAGCGTAAACTCGCGTGATTGTAAGAAATACGTGCCTGCATTCTTCTTACTGAGCATTAGGGGGGAGCAGATGCAGCGAATCGCAGTGACCGATAATTTCTGGATCGATCTGCCTGATGGGCGGCGTCTGGCGGCCCATATGTGGATGCCGCAGGGCAAAGGGCCGTTTCCCTGTATTCTGGAATACCTCCCCTATCGCAAAGGCGACGGTACCGCCGCGCGCGATGCGACGACCCATGCCGTTTTTGCCGAAGCCGGCTATGCCTGCATCCGCGTCGACATTGCCGGAACCGGCGATTCCGACGGCCTTTTTGACGATGAATATTCCGAGCAGGAGTTGCGCGATGGGGAAGCTGTGCTTGCCTGGATCGCAGCACAGGACTGGTCCGATGGCAAGGTCGGGATGATCGGCATTTCATGGGGCGGCTTCAACGGGCTGCAACTGGCCTATCGTCAGCCCGAAGCGCTCAAGGCTGTTGTCTCGATTGCCTCGACCACAGATCGCTATGCCGATGACATCCACTTCATGGGCGGCTGTCTGCTGAGCGATAACGCTGGCTGGGCGGCGCAGATGTTTGCCTATCAGTCCCGCCCACCCGATCCGTCCAACCGCCCTGACTGGCGTGCGGACTGGATCGAAAGGATGGAGAAGCTGCCATTCATGGCCGCCGACTGGCTGACCCATTCGACCCGCGACGCATTCTGGAAACATGGGTCTGTCTGCGAGGATTACAGCCGCATTCAAGTGCCTGTTCTGGCGGTGACCGGTTGGTCGGATGCCTATGTTAACGCGCCTGCGCAACTGGTCGAGAACATGAAAGCCCCCGCCAAGGCATTGCTTGGTCCGTGGGAGCATCGCTATGCCCATCTGTCCAAGCTGGGCGCTGCGGATATACATTCAGAGGTGACCGGCTGGTTCGACCGCTGGCTCAAGGGCGAACAGAACGGTGCCGAAGACCTGCCAGACTACCGCGCCTTCATGCAGGAACATTACGACCCAAGCGCCACGAACAAACCCCGAAAAGGTCGCTGGATCGCGGAAGCAAGCTGGCCTTCGCCGAATGTCAGCATGCGGCGGGTGTATCCCGGCGCAGGTATGTTGGCCGATCAGCCGACCACGGGGGAGATGACTGTGGCGACCGCGCTCAGCGTCGGGAAGGCCAGCGGATACTTTTGCCCCGGCATGCGCATCGATAACGAACTTGCAGGCGACCAGCAGGATGATGATGCGGCATCGGTCTGTTTTGATCTGCCGCTGGAGGCACCACTGGAACTGATGGGGCGGGCGGAGCTTTCTATTTCCTTCACAGTGGACCAGCCGGTGGCGCAGATTGTCGCGCGCCTGTGTGATGTGTCGTCCGATGGCGTGTCCCAGCGGATCGCCTACAGGCCCTTCAATCTGACGCATCACGACAGCCATGAAACCCCGCAGGCCCTGATCCCGGGGCAACGTTACACCGCCCGGTTTGCCCTGAACGCCTGCGCCCATCACCTGCGGGCAGGTCATCGGTTACGGCTGGCACTGTCCAGCAGCTATTGGCCCATCGTCTGGCCATCACCGAAACCCGCCCGGATCACGCTTGATCTGGCAGAATGCGCGCTGGATCTGCCGGTTCGGTCCGTGGCATCCGAGATCGCAACAGCGGCCCCCGGCGCGCCCCGCGCCTTTCCGACGGTTGAGGCCGATACCCTGCGCACGCCCTCATCGCGGGTGGCAACAATCACGGATCTTGGCGGCCAGATCATTCAGGAAAGCTTTGACGATTTCGGCGCAACCTGCCTTGCGCAAAACGGGCTGGAGGCCGGCAGTCAGGTCAGCACCCGGTACACCATTCATCCCGATGATCCGGCCAGTGCGCGGTTCGATGCGCACTGGGTTTTCACCTACCGTCGCGTCGACTGGGAAGTTGAGATCAACACCGAAAATACAATGACCTGCGATGCAGAAAATTTCTACCTGCACCGCAGTCTGCGCGCTGTTGAAGGCGCAACCAAAACCGAAGTCCTGACAAAAGAATGGTCGCAGGCCATCCCACGCGGGCTTCTTTAAACAACCAACAAGGAGAATTGACATGAAAATCGAATGGAAGAAGGCGGCTGTTGGCCGCAGGAATTTCCTGAAAGGGGCGACGGCGCTGGGTGCTGCATCATTGCTGCCGATGGGATTTGCATCGCGAGCGATGGCGCAGGTCGATGGCGTGCTGCGGGTGCGGTCCTATGGCGACCTGAGCACAATGGACCCCGCGCACAGCGTTGGGGTGGTGGATGAAAGCATCCATGCCTCAGTCTACAACAAGCTGATCCAGTATACGCCGGGTACCGAATGGGGCTGGCAGATGGATGCGGCGGCAATGATCGAACAGGCCGATCCGACCCACATCAAATTCGCCCTGCGTGATGACATCGGGTTCACCAACGGCCATGGCGCGATGACCGCCGAGGACGTGAAATTCTCGTTCGAGCGTATCATTGCGGACGCCACTGAATCCCCCAACAAACCCGACATGGGTCCGCTGAGCCATGTTGAGGTCACCGGCGAACGCGAAGGCACAATCGTGCTGAACGATCCCTTTGCGCCAATCTGGACCATCGCGCTGCCGTATATCACCGGCAACATCGTGTCCAAGGCCGCGACAGAGGCCGCAGGCGGGCGCATCGGCACCGATCCGGTTGCGGAATCCGGGCCATACTTGCGTGACAGCTGGAGCGCCAAGGAAAAGACCGTGCTCAAGCGCAACCCAGACTGGAAGGGCGACGCACCGGCATGGGATACCATCGAAATTCTGCCGATTGACGATGAAAACACCGCCGAGATCGCCTTTGATGCGGGCGAACTTGATCTGACCCGCGTCTCGCTGGGTTCGGTCGAGCGTTACCGCGCAGGCGTGCCAAATGGCGGATCACTGATCGAGAATCCGTCGCTCTATTACGTCTGGTTGGGGATGAACCTTGATCATCCCAAATTGCAGAACATCAAGCTGCGGCAGGCCATTCAGCATGCCATCGACGTGCCGTCGATCCTGCAAGCGGCCTATTTCGGTGCAGTGGCCCCGTCGACAGGCATCATCGCCCCCGGCCTGATCGGGCATCGCCCGACCGAAATGGTCGCCCCCGAGGCAGATTTTGCCAAAGCGGCGGAATTGCTGGCGGAGTCTGGTGAAACCAATGTGACGCTTGCGCTTGACGTGCTGAACAAGACCGAATTCACCACCACCGCGCAGATCATTCAGGCCACGCTGTCGCAGATTGGCATCACGGTTGAGATCAACCTGCTGGAATCCGGTGCCTTCTGGGCCAGCGGTGACAACCCTGATCTGCAACTGGTGCTCAACCGCTTTTCGATGGCCCCTGATCCGTCCTATGCAACGGCATGGTTCACCACCGACCAGGCGGGCATCTGGAACTGGGAACGCTTCCGCAACCCGGAATTCGATGCGCTGCACGCGGCTGCAAGCGCTGAAGCTGATGTGGCCAAGCGCGACGAGATGTATCGCCGGGCGCAGGACATGATGGAAGAAAGCGGCGCTTACCGCATTATCACCCACGAAGCGACGCCGGTGGTGCATACCTCGCGCATCACGCCTGCACTGCGCCCTGATGGGCTGCCTTTGCTGCGGTATTTCGGCAAAGCATAAACACAATGGAGCGTCGCAATGTTCACATTCGCAATTAAACGATTTGCCCTTGCGGCGCTCATTCTGGTCGTGGCGGTCACGGTCATGTTTTTGATGATCCGCGCGGTCCCCGGTGATCCGGTGACGATCATGCTGTGGCCGCGTGCCACGCCGGAACTCAAAGAACGGTTGATCGCCGAAATGGCGCTTGATCAGTCGCTGCCAAAGCAATTGCTGATCTTTTTCAGCGGCTTGCTACGCGGCGATATGGGGGTTGATGTTTTTTCAGGCCGGTCGGTCACGACCATCGTTTTTGAGCAACTTCCCCATACGCTCAAGCTAATCTTTTCGGCGATTGCATGGTCTGCCACACTTGGAATTGGGCTTGGCTGCTATGCGGCGGCGCATCCCAATACCTGGATCGACAGGGCTGCCGCCGCGATTTCCGTCAGCTTTATCGCCGCCCCGGCCTTTGTTGTGGCCCTGCTGTCGCTGCTGGTTTTTGCCGTACAGTTGCAGTGGTTTCCGGCGATTGGCGTGGGTGACGGGTTCTGGGACGAGGTGCATCACCTTGTCCTTCCGTCGCTGGCCATCGGTCTGAGCTGGGTGGGCTATATCGCCCGTCTGGTGCGCGCCTCCATGCTTGAGGTGCTGGGCGAAAACCACATCCGCACCGCCCGTGCCTTTGGCCTGAGCGAGCGGCGGATCGTCGGCATCTATGCCCTGCGCATCGCCATTTTGCCAGTGGTGACGGTGATCGGGGTCGGCATGGGCTTCCTGCTGAGTTCCGCTGTTTTCACCGAGATCGTCTTCGCCCGTCCGGGGCTGGGCAAGCTGGTGATCGACAGCATCACGACCCGCAATTATCCGATTGTGATGGGCGCTGTGCTGGTGTCGACGGCGCTGTTTGTGCTGTCCACAGCACTTGCCGATCTGATCAATGCCATTCTAGATCCGCGCGCGCGGACCGCAAACTGAGGGGGGGGCGCAAGATGACTGATACAACCGCAAACGCACCGAAAAGCCGGTCCGAACTGGCGCTGATCATTACCGGCGTTGCCCGCGACCCGCTGGGCCTGATCGGCCTGCTGATCGTGGGGATCATCGTTTTGTCGGCCATTTTTGCATCATGGATCGTACCTTATGACCCGGTTGCGATGAACATTCCCGACCGGCTGGTCGGGCCATCCTGGTCACATCTGCTGGGTACCGATCAGTTGGGGCGCGACACGTTTTCGCGGGTCATTATGGGCGGGCAGGTGGCGTTGAAAGTGGCGCTTCCGGCGATTTTTGCGGCGATGGCGATTGGCCTGACGCTGGGGATGATCGCGGGGTATGGGCCAAAGTGGCTTGATAACCTGCTGATGTTGCTCTTTGACACGATCCGGTCCTTTCCGACGGTGATGTTTGCGCTGGCCGTGGTCGCACTGGTCGGCCCCAGCCTGCAAACGGTGGTTTTTGTGGTCATGGCGACCTCGATCCCGACCTATGGGCGGGTGGCCAGGACCCAGACGCTGACCCTGCGCAACAGCGAATTCATTCTGGCAGAACGTGCGATGGGGGCCAGCACGGCGCGTATCCTGATCGTGCACATGCTGCCCAATATCATCGGGGTGTTGGCAGTGTTGGCAGCGATGGACATTCCCACCGTCATCGCGCTTGAGGCCGGATTGTCCTTCCTTGGTCTTGGCGTGAAACCCCCGACCCCAAGCTGGGGTGTGCTGCTCAAAGACGGCTATGTGCTGATCCGTCAGACGCCGTGGCTGGTTGTCGGGGGCGGTTTGCCGATCATTCTGGCGACCCTTGGTTTTACTTTTCTGGGGGAAAGCCTGCGCGATGTCGTGGACCCCAAATTGAGGAAGAACCGATGACCGAGACCTTGTTGGAAATCGACGACCTAAGCGTGGACTATGAGACCGCGCGCGGAGATCTGAAGGCGCTGCGCGACATTGCCTTTGACGTGCGCAAGGGCGAGATTGTCGGCATCGTCGGCGAAAGCGGCTGCGGGAAATCGACACTGATCTCGGCCATTCTGCGGCTGGTCGCTCCCAACACGCGGTTTCGCAAGGGCGAGGTCCGCTTCAAGGGTCAGAACCTGCTGCAAAACAGTGAACGTCAGATGCGGAGCTTGCGCGGTGGCGAAATCTCGATCGTGTTTCAGGACCCGATGCAGACGCATAATCCCGTGATTTCCATTGGCAGGCAGATGGTGGATATCCAGCACCGGTCGACGGCGTCAAAGGCTGAAAAGCGGGACAAGGCCGCGCAGATGCTGGCGGCGGTAGGTATCCCTGACCCAGTGGTGCGGCTGCGGCAGTTTCCGCATGAGTTCTCTGGCGGCATGCGCCAGCGGATCGCGATTGCCATGGCGCTGATGTCGGGTCCAGACCTGCTGATCGCGGATGAGCCGACCACCGCGCTGGATGCCACGCTGGAAGTCCAGATCATCGAGCGGCTGAAGGAACTTCAGAAAGATGTCGGCTGTGCCATTCTGTTTATCTCGCATCACCTTGGGGTGATTGCGGAACTCTGTGACCGGGTAGTGGTGATGTATGCCGGGGCGGTTGTCGAAAGCGGCACGGTGCGTGAGATTTTCCACAATCCCAAGCACCCCTATACCCGCCGTTTGATCGAATGCGACCCCGGCCATATCAAGGAACGCGCGCGCATCCTGCCCACGATCCCAGGAGAAGTCCCGGACCTTGCCAATCTGCCCAAGGGCTGCATTTTCCGCGATCGTTGCGAACAGGCAATGGACCGCTGCGCAACGATGCCGCCGCTGGCACGGCTGAGCGAGGGACACAATGCCGCCTGCTGGCTGAATCACGAAGAGGTACCGGCATGAGCAACGTTCTGGAAGTGCGCGATCTGCAAACAAGCTATGGCCCGGTCAATGTGCTGGCCGGGGTCAGCTTTGACGTGGGCGAGGGCGAAACCTATGCAATGGTCGGCGAAAGCGGGTCGGGCAAGACAACTGTCATTCGTGCCATTGCCGGGCTGGCCCCGGCGCAGGGCGGATCGGTCAAATTTGAGGGTCGTGAAATTCGCGGGTTGAAAGAGCGCGATTTTCGCCCGCTCCGCAAGGACATCGCGATGATGTTTCAGGATCCGACAGGGTCACTGTCGCCGCGCCTGACCATCCGCAACCTGATCACCGAACCATACAAGATCCAAGGCATGAAAGACCGCGATCTGGACGCCGAGGCAAAGCGCCTGTTGGAACTGGTCAACCTGCCTGCGCATTTCGCGGATCGATATCCTTATCAGCTGTCCGGCGGGCAGGCACGGCGCGTGGGTGTTGCGCGGGCATTGGCGCTGGAACCCAAGCTGATCCTTGCGGACGAACCCACAGCGGGGCTGGATGTGTCTGTACAGGGTGAGCTTTTGAATCTACTCAACGATCTGCGGGCACGGTTGGGGCTTTCGATGGTGATCATCACGCATAACCTGAACGTCGTGCGCCATGTCGCAGACCGAATGGGCGTCCTATACCTTGGTCGGCTGGTCGAGGAAGGCACGACGGAAGCGATTTTTCACAATCCCCGCCACCCCTACACCAACTGCCTGCTGAGCGCGAACCCTGAACCCGACCCCGATGCCCGGCTTGACCGGATCGCGTTGAAGGGTGAACCGCCCAGCCTGATCCAACGCCCATCGGGTTGTGAGTTCCGCGACCGTTGTCCGGTGGCCAGTGGCGTCTGTACCGCTGTTCCGGCATGGGCTACGGATGGCGGCCATGGCGTGCGATGTCTGACGCCCCTGAATTCCTGAAAGAACAACAATGACCGCATCAATCCTGTTCCACAACGGCCCCATTCTGACGATGGATGACCAGAATTCAGTGGCCGGGGCCGTGCTGACTATTGGTGACAGAATTGCCAGAGTTGGCAGGTGGGAAGACCTGCGTCAGCAGGCCGCTGACGGGACTGAAGAGGTTGATCTGCAAGGGCAGACGATGATCCCGGCGTTCATTGATCCGCACGGGCATTTCCCCGATCCGGGATTTATCACGCTGTTTCGCGTTGATCTGTCGTCGGGTCTGCGTGGGGATTGCGCGGATATTCCGACAGCACTGGCACGGCTTGCCGCAAAGGCTGCCCAGACGCCCAAGGGCGAATGGGTCATGGGCGTTCTCTTTGACAACACCACAATCGCCGAGCGGCGCATGCCCACCCGTGCGGAACTCGATAGCGTATCGACGGAGCATCCGATCTGGGTTTTGCATGCGTCTGGTCACAATGGCGTGGCAAATTCGATGACACTGGACATGCGCGAGATTGACGAAGCCAACCCCGACCCTGTGGGCGGGCGTTTCGGGCGGGATCCGGTCACTGGTCGCCTGACCGGATTGATTGAGGGTCTCTCTGCCATGGGGGCGATGGGCGATACCGACTTTCTGATCGACCGCGAAAGGTTCTGGAAAGGCTTTGATGCAACACGCAACGAATACCTGTCCTATGGTGTAACAGCCGCCCAGAATGCCTGGGCCACCCGCGCACTTCTGGATCACTTCAACAGCAAGTCTGTAGATGACGATCCGGGCATTGACCTCACGGTGTTGCCCATTGGAGAACTGGAACCTGAGCTCAGTCAAGGCGGGGCGGCGATGCACCGCCTTGCCAATCCGCATTTCACCCTTGGCCCGCGCAAGCTTTTTGCGGACGGGGCATTTCAGTTGCAAACGGCATATCTGCGGGACAGCTATCACCGGCCCATAAATCCGGAGGCACCATGCGGAACGCCCTATATGACGGCGCAGGAACTGACCGCTCAGGTATGCAAATTGCATGACCTCGGGTTCCAGATCCATTGCCATTGCAATGGTGATGCGGGTGCTGATCTGTTCCTTGATGCAGTAGCCAGCGCGTTGAAGGCCAATCCACGCGACGATCATCGCCACACAGTCATTCATGGCCAGTTGCTGCACGATGATCAGCTTGCCCTCATGGCCAAGCTAGGCGTGACGGTCAGCTTCTTTTCGGCGCATATCCATTTCTGGGGTGATCGTCATGCGGACACGTTTTTGGGACCTGAGCGGGCCGAAGGCATTTCGCCAGCCGGGGCCGCCGAGCGGCATGGGGTTCGGTTCACGCTCCACAACGATGCCTCGGTCACGCCGACCCGCCCCATCCATCTGGCACATTGTGCGGTAAACAGAATGACGGCGACAGGACAGGTTCTGGGCCCGGATCAGAGGATTTCGGTCCTGTCAGCGCTGCGTGCCCAGACCATCGACGCCGCATGGCAGGTGTTTCAAGAGCATGAGCGCGGTTCTATTGAGATCGGCAAGTTGGCTGATTTCGCGGTGCTGAACCAAAATCCTCTGAATCCGAAAAATACACTGCTGGCGACGGTGACGACCCGAACCGTCAGGCGTGGCAAAACCGTTTTCCGGAGTTCCAGTCCTTAAGAGTGCTGGAGGTGGCCACGCCCGACCATGCCCGGCTCTATTGTTGAGCATTCCCGCGTTCAGTTTCTGGTCTGCCAGATTATTCCGTTCCGCAGAATGAAATCTCTTTGCGTGGATCACGCCCCAATCTGCGGCACCGTTGCGCAGGCCCGGATCGATCAAAGCCGTCCGAAACCCTAATGATCTTGCTTGTGCAGGAATTACATCTACTTGGATACCTAACTGATCTATAAGCTTCATCGATAAAACTCTTAAAAAATAATGAATACCCAATACGTTTCAGTCTCTGCCCGACTTCGCGCTGCTCTGCTGCTGCTGAGCGATCGCTGACACGCGCAGCCTGGGCACCGCTGCCAAACTTGCAGGCCAGCCTCAAGCTGCGATATCCTAGCAACTTCAACGGCTTGAGGCGTACCTCGGATCGATACTTGTCACGCGGTCCCGGCGTCCCGTGGCATCAACTGCCCAAGGGGAACGGCTGGCAAAGGAATTGTCGGAGATACTTGAAACCCTTACCCGGCTTGTCAGCAGCCTCCAGCCTGCGCCGGGTGCCACACGACAGCGTCTGAAGATCGCAATGCCTGGCAGCATGTCGTGTTTTATGGGGCCCGAATTCTTGTCGATTGCCGGGAAATTGGCGGAATCTGTCGAATTATGTGCCGGGATTGCCCCTTGGGAAGAGGATGTGTTTCAGGCCCACCATTTTGATATGCTGGTGGACAGCCATCCGTTTGATCCAGAGGAATTCGCGCATCGCGCCGAAATCCTGCTTGACCCTTATGTCATCATCACGTCCCCCAAATCAAAAGGTGCCACTTTCGAAGGGATCATTCGGACCGAGCCACAGATCGCCTATGCCGGTACGGCGAAATTCGGGCAGCGCGCCGCGAAAATCGCACATAAGATGGGCGCAAAGGGGAACCCGAAATACAGTTTCGATTCCGGCCAGAGCATTCTGAGGTTCGTACAGATCGGCTATGGCTGGGCAATTACATCCATGATGCGTCTGTATCAAAGCCCGCAGCCGATCCGCGATATCGAGCTTCATGTTCTCGACATTGAATAGCAACGGACCCTGATGCTTCTCAGCAAGGAGGAGGAGGACCTTTGAGACCTTGCCGATCAGGTGGTCAGCATGATGCAGGATGTATTCCGCCAGCTTGTCGACGGCCCTTGGGACGGTATCTCGCCCAGGGGGGCGATCTGGTCAGGACAGCCAATCCGGCGATCTTTGCCACCCCGAATAGGTCTGATTGGCTGAGGGCAAAAGATCAGGCCGCGGCTTTGATCTTGTGAAGATCGTCGATTGAGGTCTGTCAGTCCGCAAACAGGTTGCCGTTCTGGCGCATGGTACGCCCGATGATAGCACAGATGGTGACCCACAGCCTCAACTGGCTGCGGTTTGCGCTTGCAAGGACTTTTAGGCCAGCCTGTCGCACGGCCTCGAGGTCGCTCATCGGATCAGCCTCGCCATGAATGCGCCGCATGCCGAAGGTGTGGCCATAAGGGAACTCGGTATCGACCTCGACCCATTTCCAGCCCTCGGCGCGCACCCCCTCGGCCAGTTTCTCGCGCACCATGACGTCAAGAAGGGCGGCATCCTGCAGCCAGCCGCCGTCGTCCTGCTGGAACAGGTCGCGCAGGATCTCGCCCCCGGCCTCGACGTAATCCTCGAGCCCGACGAACTGCGCCCGCTTGTCCGAGGCCCGCACCGCACCCTCGGTCAGCATGCGGCGGATCTCATGAGGCGCTCGCGAATAGTGCCGCTGTAGCGCCTCCCAAACCTGCTCCTGCCGCGCATGATCGGGATTGACCGTGAAGGCCATCAGCTGGTCGAGCGTCATTTCCTCCTCGGCGTAGACGTCATGCAGCGCGGGTGCGACTGCGGCGAGCTTCAGCCGCTGCTTGACCACACTGGCCGAGACGAAGAAGGCGGCGGCGATCTCCTCCTCCGTGCGGCCCTTCTCGCGCATCGCCTGAAACGCACGAAACTGGTCCAGCGGATGCAGCGGTGCGCGCTGGATATTTTCGGCCAGGCTGTCTTCTTCGGCGAGGCCGTCCATGCGTACGATGCAGGGGACCAGCGCCGTCTTGTTCAAGCGCTTCTGCTTCACGAGCAGTTCCAGCGCCCGGAACCGCCGCCCACCGGCAGGGATCGTGAACATGCCGGTCTCGGCACCATTGTCATCCAGCACGGGCCGCACTGTGATGGAACTGAGCAGCGTCCGCCGCGCGATGTCCTCGGCCAGCTCCTCGATCGAGACGCCCGCCTTGACGTGGCGCACGTTCGACTGGCTCAGCATCAGCTTGTTAAGGGGAATGTCGCGCGAGGCGCTGAGGGTGATCTTTTGTTGCTTGGTCATTGAGATATCTCCGCGACGGGCCAGCCGGGAGCCACTCTCTCGACCTCCAAACCCGTCACGGAAAACCCGACACCCCTCTCACTCTAGAGGCTATCTGCGAGACACCCCTGCGGTTCAACTCTACCTACCACGCAGTTCATCTTTCCCCTTGAGGGCAGCAAGCCTACTCCCCGCAGAATTTGAGAAAGTAACAAAGAAACGTAATGACGTTCGGAGAAACGATAGTACAGATTCCTGAGAACAAAAGAACGGCAGTGGCGCACCGCAATCCATGCTGATCATATGCGCGCATCTGCAGATCGGCGTCATACATTGCGCCTTGAAACGATTTCCAGTCTTTGCATTCGCATAGCTTTTTAGCATCGGTGAGATTTGTCGTGGCGTTCAATTTTGTCCCGTTTGGCAGATCTGGCGGCTGATTTTCTTCGAACCGGTCAAGGATGTTCTTAAATTGGTCACGCCGATCGGAAAAGAAACCCCAAGAAGAAACCGACTTCCAATACTCAAGGTGTTCAGTCCGACTTCTCGGTTGCCGGTACTCAGGTGTCGCAACAAGAATCGGAAAAAGGTACCCAAGCAAAAAGAGAAATGCGCCGACTAAGGTAACATAGTAGCGCCAATCCGCACCAAAGACCCATTCGACGAAACCAGTCTTTGGCAGTATGACAATTGAAAGAGACGCTGCCGCCAAAGCCTGGCTGACAAAAGACGCTCGAACGGAGTTAATCGTGGACCAGTCTCGTGGTATGTTGTTGGCTTTCAAATTCAAAGTTACGCCTTAGCAGCTTGCTCGCCCCCGAAGTGGTTCGCGATTGATACGAGCAGGTCTAAAAGAGATATCTGCCCAGAGAAAATAAAGTCAGACTTTGCCTCCTTGCCCTCGCCAGAACGATCAATTTCTTGAAGTCTTCTCAGAACTTGTTGATATCTATTAGCGTTATCTAGCTGATCAAATGGCAAGGTAAGAAGGTCATAAATGCCTACAAAAGGCAGGGACGTAGAAATGGAAAATGACACATTCACGCGTATGAAAGGAAGCATCATACGTAGGCTTTCCGCCAGGCCGTCTTCACCGCAATTTTTGATGCAACGACCGGGTGGGTCAGCGTACACTGCGGTTCCAGATCCTGGGCATTCTATCCAGCAGTCTGGGTGCTTTGGATCTTGATATCTATTCATTCTAAAATTTCCCGCTTAACAAATGGATATTTAGGAGTCACTATAATGCAATCTGAGCCAACTCATTGAGCCTCTGCGTGTTGTAGTTTGCAGCAGACGCGCTCTTGGGACAAGGCTTTTGAGCGTTCTGGCATTCCATTCTTGGAATGCCAGAAGTCAAGAAATAATCCCCTAAATGGTTTGCTCCAACAACCCCTTCGCCTTCCCCTCCATCACCAGCCGCGAATCCTGCTGCGGCTTCGACCGGGCGACGGCGGTGATCCCCTGCACGAAGTCGAAGACGCTCTCGGGCGGGCGGCCTTCCTCGGCCAGCACCGTCTCGACGATCCGCCCCGTCTCCGCCTTCGAGAAGCCCCGTTTGCGCAGGAAATCCTGCCGGTCCTCGTCTGTCCGCGCGACGATCTTCTCGCGCGCCGCGCGGATGCCGTCGATAAATGACGCGGACGAGGACTCGGCGAAGCGGGTCAGCGCCGGGGCGGCCTCGTGGGCAAAGCGGGAGGCCGCGTATTTCGAGTGGCGGATCCTGATCTCTTGGAAATCCTCGACGCCCCAGAGGTTGCGGTTCTGGCAGACCGCGCGCAGGTAGAAGTTGGCGATGCCGAGCGTCTTGGCTCCGACTTCCGAATTCCAGCAGTAGAACCCCCGGAAATAGAGGTCTGGCGAGCCGTCAGGCAGCAGCCCCGCCTCAATGGGGTTCAGATCATCGACCAGAAAGAGGAAGACGTCGCGGTCTGAAGCATAAAGTGTGGTGGTGTCTTTGGTGATATCGACCCGGGGATTGTAGATGCCGGTCGACCAGTCAAGTACGCCGGGCACCTTCCAGCGCGTGTCACCCGTGCCGTTGCCTGCGATGCGCTGGACGGCGGAGACAAGCTCGTGATCGTAGATGCGGCCATAGTCGGGGCCGGTCACAGCACGCAGTTGGTGCGCCCATCCCCGGTTTCTAGTGTCTTGATTTGTTCCGCGCGGTGGTTGGTCAGCCCATATTGCAGGTTGATCCCCGCCAATGGTGCAGGCAGTTGGCGCAGATAGGCGGCGGGCGCGCCGACGAGGCTCGAAAGCTGGCCAAAGCTCCAATGCGTTGGCGCAATCGGCTCATCAGCTCCGGGCAGGACCAGCCCCAACTTCTCGGGGTTGTCGCGATGGGCCTCGACGCGGATCGCAGCGCTTTCCACTGTTCGCGTCCGGCTCCGATCGGCCCGGCCTTTGACCGAGGCAAAGAGATCGTCGAGCGACAAAAACCGCTCGTCATCCGGTCGCGAGAACCATTCGGACGAGACGCGATCCACATTCGTGCCGCGCGACACATCCACCTTGTAGCCGCCGCTGATGTCACGCCCGGCATCGATAATCTCGGTATTCATGGGTTTTCTCCCGCGACGGGCGGCCGGGAGTCTCTCTCTCGAGCTCCAATCCCGTCACGGACCGGGAAAGCGTTCCTCTCACTCTCTGTGATCACTCGGCTGCTAGGTGACCGGACGGGAACGGCGGGCGCGCCGCGGCCAAGCCATGCAACGCTTCCGGCCGGATATGCGTATAGCGACGCAGCATCTTCCAATCCTTGTGCCCGGTAACCAGCGCGACCTGTTCGATGGCGAAGCCGGCCTCGAACAGGCGGCTTGTGCCCTCATGGAGTAAGTCGTGGAAGTGCAGGTCCTTGATGCCGACTTCGACGCAAGCCCTGCGGAAGGCTGTTCCGACGGATGGCGAATTGTAGGGAAAAATCCGGCCCGTCGCGCGCCGAAGTTCCTTGGCCTGAGCCGTAGCAAGCGCCCAGGCGTCGAACCCAGTGGCGGCAAAGAGCGGGATCCGCTGGTCGTTGCCAGTCTTATTGCGTGGGTCTTTCCGGTCGCGGATCAGGAGCATGCGCCGATCAAGGTCGAGATCCGTCCACTCGACCCGGCAAATTTCGTCCAGCCGCATCGCTGTGGCCACTGCAAACTGCACGATCCTAGTCATTGGCAGGGTTAGCCGGTCGTTGTCATCGAAGCAGCGGAAAAGGCGGTTCAACTCATCCTTAGTGGGTCGGCGATCCCGCTCGGTGCCCTTGCCGATCAATCCGAGTCGTTTGAAGGCGACACGGGCCAGATCGACGGGTTCGGAGGAGATGTCGAGACCATGGACGGCAGCAGCATGGGTGATGACCATTTTGGTCACGCCGATATCGATACCAAGTGTCACCGGACCCGCGCCTTGCTCCGCGCGCATTTTGCCATAATCGATCATCTTTTGGCGATCGAGGTGCCCGATCCGCTCCTTGACCAGATCGCGCTTCAAGGCGGCAAGAGTTGCGGCCTTGCTGCGGCGCGGCGGTTTGCCTACCTCGCACATATCCACTATGTGAAGATCGATCAGATCGCCGAAGGTTGCGAGACGTGAGACGGATGACTTGTTCGGGGCTAACCCCTGATCCACCCGGGTCTCCGCCTGACGCGCCCAGCGATGGGCGTCATCGCGTAGGAGAAACGTCTCGCTCGCGTAGCGGCCCTTTCGTCTGATCTTGACCCGGTAAGCACCGGAGGGGAGTTTTGTGATGGAGGCCATTTTCGTGTGCGCTGTGTGTGCAATGAGTCGTCGTAGAGGGGCAAATTCGGGGATATTGGGGCGTAGTGCAGCGTAGCAGCAACCGCCGCCCACAGTTTGAAGATACATAAAATATGAAAATAAATCAACATGCTAGACTTTCTATTGCCCCAATGATGGATTGGACAGACCGCCATTGCCGGTATCTGCACCGTTTGCTCAGCAAAGAGGCGCTGCTCTATACGGAAATGGTGACCTCGCCGGCGCTTGTGCGGGGTGGTGCGCTGCATTTGTTGGATCATCATCCGTCGGAGCATCCTGTCGCGTTACAATTGGGCGGATCTGATCCGGATGAATTGGCCGAGGCGGCGCGGATTGGGGCGCAGGCGGGGTATGACGAGATTAATCTCAATGTCGGGTGCCCGTCGGACAGGGTGCAGTCCGGGTCATTTGGTGCGATCCTGATGGAGCACCCTGCGCTTGTTGCGCGTTGTGTCGCGGCGATGCGCGCGGCCGTAGAGGTCGAAGTCACGGTGAAATGCCGCATTGGCGTGGACGATCAGGACCCACAGGTGGTGCTGCCCGAATTTCTGGCGCATGTGGTTGGCGCGGGATGTACCCGTGTGGCGATCCATGCCCGCAAGGCGTGGCTGGAAGGGCTGTCGCCCAAGGAAAACCGCGATATTCCGCCACTTGATTATGACATCGTGCGCCAAATGAAAGGGCTCTTTCCCAATCTGCATATTTCGGTCAATGGCGGGATCACAACGTTGGATCAGGCCAAAGGGTTTCTCGACGCGGGTTTGGATGGGGTGATGATCGGGCGCAGTGCCTATCATGCGCCCTGCGATATCCTGTGTGCAGCAGACCGGGTGATCTTTGGCAAAGGCGGGGACACCAATGCCGTCGATGCCGTGCGGGCAATGGTACCCTACATCGACGCGCATCTGGCTCAGGGCGGCAAGCTGAATCAAATCACGCGCCACATGCTGGGCCTATTTACCGGGCGACCCGGTGCCCGGATCTGGCGGCGGATGTTGTCCGAAGGCGCACATTTGCCGGGGGCTGGATCCGCGCTTGTGCTCGATGCTCTTGGCGCGGTGGAAACACTGGTCCAACCCCAAGAAGCGGTGTAGCACCGTCAGAACCGCGTGGGGACCTCAAGATGCCTGAGACAATGTTACTGGTGCAGATGACGCTTTTGCTGATGATAATCGGTGCCTTTGCCGGTGTGCTTGCAGGCCTCTTGGGCGTGGGCGGCGGCATTGTTCTGGTGCCCGCATTTTTCTATGCGTTTCAAACACTTGGTTATGGCGGTCCGCAGTTGATGCAGATGTGTCTGGCAACTTCGCTTGCCACCATCATGGTGACATCCATCAGGTCGGTACACAGCCATAACAAAAAGGGTGCCGTGGATTGGGATATCCTGCGCACATGGGCACCCGGTATCGTGATCGGGGCGATTTTAGGCATGCTGCTGGTCGCCCAACTGCGCACCAATACGCTGCAGATTATCTTTGGTAGTCTGGCTTTGATTGTAGGCCTCTATATGGGGTTCAGTCGCGCGCATTGGCGGGTGGCTGAGGCAATGCCCACGGGCGTCGCACGCGTCATCCTGTCGCCCGGTGTGGGGTTCCTTTCGGTCCTGATGGGCATCGGCGGCGGCAGTTTCGGAGTGCCGTTGATGAGCCTTTATAACACGCCGATTCACCGTGCTGTTGCCACCGCAGCAGGGTTTGGCGTGCTGATTGCCGTGCCCGCAGTTGTTGGGTTCCTTTTCGTTGACATGCAGTCAGGCAAGCCGCCGCTGACCATCGGGGCGGTTAATCTTGTGGCGTTTATCATTGTTATCGCCATGACGCTGATCACGGCACCATTAGGGGTCAGGCTGGCCCATGCGACGGACCCAAAGCGGCTGAAACGGGTATTTGCGGTATTTTTAGTGCTGGTCGCGCTGAACATGTTGCGCAAGGCGTTGGGATGGTGACGACGTGGGCCAGAGACGGTTTTTGCGTCTTTGCCCATGACGCGGCGACCTTGGCCTGGACCAATGCCGCGCATCGGCTTGCGGTTCAGGTGTCCAAGGACCCTGTAATGCGCGCCGCCAATCTGCGCCACGGTGACACGTGGTTTGTCGGTGTCGACGCTTTGCCCAATGATCCCGACGGCAGCATCGCGGGTGTCGCTTTGGATGGTCCCTGGGCCGAACACATCAAGCGGCCACAGATCTGGCACCCCGCGCAATTGTCCATTGTCTATCCGGGCTATCCCAGACAGGACCCGGACGAAACAGATGCAAATCACCAGTATCGGATTTCCCGAAAGGCGGCCCATGTGGACGGGCTGTTACCCGTTGGTACTCATCGGCGGCGCTATATGCGCGAACCACATGCCTTTATTCTTGGTCTACCGCTTAATGTCGCGGATGCCGCACCGCTGATTGTCTGGCCCGGCAGCCACCGGATTATGGGGGCGGCGTTTCGCGGTGAGATTGGGGATAAAGACCCGACCAAGGTAGACCTGACAGACACCTATCACGGCGCGCGCCGTACCGTGTTTGCGGAAACTGAACCAGTGCCGGTTGTGGCCAAACCGGGTCAGGCAATCTTGTTGCACCGCCATATGTTGCACGGCGTTGATATTTGGCACCCTCAGGCGATCGCCCCGCCCGAGGGTCGCATGATCGCCTATTTCCGGCCCGAGTTTTCGCCAGACGCATGGGTTGATGCCTGATCATTTCGCTTGTCTCTGTCTGTCACCCGTGGTTGCTTTGCCCGACACTCAATCAGGATCATGCGTTTGTCTTCACTTGTTTTTACGGCTGTCCTTTGTGCAGCATTGTTACACGCCGTCTGGAACGCATTGGTCAAGGGCGGCGCGGACAAGCGGGTCAATATGGCCTGCGTGGTAATCGGGCACACGCCCGCGGCGTTGATTGTTTTGTGTCTGGTACCGCTGCCCGCGTTTGCCAGCTGGCCCTATCTGATCGGCGGCATGTTGTGCCATTTTGGCTATCAGGTGTTCTTGCTCAACGCCTACAACAAAGGTGATCTCAGCCAAGTTTACCCCATCGCGCGCGGCTCTGCTCCGCTGATTGTTGCGGCGGTGTCGGTGTTTGGCTTGGGCGTGGTTCTGGCCCCGCTGGAATTGCTGGCAGTGGCGATCATCGCATTGGGGTTAATGAGCATGGCACTGGTGCGTCAGTCGGACGGTACCCGCAACCTGCCCGCGGCCAGGCTGGCGCTGATCACCGGGTGTTTCATTGCATCGTATTCACTGATTGACGGTCTGGGCGCGCGGGTCTCTGGCAGTCCATGGGGGTTTTATGGGCTGCTTGGCGTGCTAAATGCCATCGTATTCACCGCCTATCTTGCGATGACCACACCCCAGGTCCTGAGGCGCACCTTTACCAGCGGCTTGCGCATCTTTTTCATTGGCGGGACCGCATCCTTCGTGGCCTACTCGCTGGTGATCTGGGCCTTTACCCAGGCACCGATTGCGCTTGTGACAGCGTTGCGCGAAACCAGCATTGTTTTTGCGCTGCTGATCGGGGTGTTCTTTTTCCGCGAACGTATGGACCTGCCAAAGCTGATCGCCACCTTTGCGACGCTCAGCGGGGCGGCACTCCTGAGATTTGCGAGAATTTAATGCACATATTGGCGACCTCAGACCTGCATTGTGATTTGGCCGCAACCCAAGCGCTTGTTGGCTCTGCAGCGCAGGCAGATGTTGTGGTGGTCGCCGGTGATCTGGCCACCAAGGGGCAGGGGGCAGCGCCCCTTTTGGATCTGCTCAGAACCATTCCGCGCCCGGTGATCCTTGTGCCTGGCAACCACGACCGACTGGCCGAAATGCGCAGTTATTGCACCGATTGGCACGATGGGCATGTGCTGCACGGCGATGCCGTCCGGTTTCAGGACATCGCGTTTTTTGGCCTCGGGGCCGAGATCCCGCGCCGCACCGATGAGGTGTGGAATTTCGCGATGACAGAGCCTCAGGCGGCGCGTGCTTTGGCGGCCTGTCCGCCGGGTGCAGTTTTGGTCACCCATACGCCACCAAAAGGCCTTTGTGACCGCCAGAAGGACGGCCGCCATGAGGGATCATCCTCCGTACTCGATGTGCTGCAAAACAAGGGACCGCGCCTGCATTTGTGCGGTCATATTCAGGCAAGTTTTGGTCAGTCGGCGCAGGTCGGCCATTGCCCCGTACACAACCTTGGGCCGACCCTAAGTTGGTTCAAAGTCTGACAAATACAATTGTAGATTGAATATTCCCCACAATCACCCCGACCGCGCCTTATTGTTGCCATTTCAAACACAATACTCAAACCCATGGAATCCGGAAACACCGGGAGAACCGAGAGTAACAAAAGGTAGTGTGTTTGATGAGGATCATATTGACGGGGCCAAAGGGAAATCTTGGATACTGGGACGCAAACACCCGCACCACCGGGCAACATGCGTTTGGATTTCAAGGTCGCTTTCGAAATCAAACCAGCTGTTCATTTGCGCGACTCTCAGCGTTTGCAAAGAACAGCAATCATGCCCCGTCAGGCCAAGACGGCGCGATTACATGTGAACAGGGTCTCGACCTGCTCCATTCGATTGCGCAGATACGATGACCAGAGCTAGCTCTGCCGCCGCGCCATGCGTGCCGCACGTCCTCCACGGCGCTTAGAAAACGCACCGGCGCGGCTGGGCAGTTCAGCCATCACAATCCGCCTTTCATCCGGGCTCATCCGTGACCAGCGGCCAATCTCGTCGATGGACCGCAGACATCCCGTGCAGAGCCGCGAGTCAGGATGCACCACGCAAATCTTGATGCAGGGGCTTTCGACTTCGTCGCGCTTCCAAACGTCATCCACCAATTTCCGCGCCACCTTGTTGTAAGCCACCTGTGCGCAGCACCGCCAAGCGGTCAAGCACGCCTTGCAAGATATACCCGGCAGCGACGTGATCAATCACCTCTGCGCGACGTTTTCGCGTCGTATCCGCCTCAAGCAGCGCTTTTTCAGCGGCAACCGTGGACAGGCGTTCATCCCAAAAGGTGATCGGCAGCGGCAACAAGCGGTCAAAGTTTCGGGCAAAGGCGCGTGTTGACTGGCATCGCGGTCCTTCCGAGCCGTCCATGTTGCGCGGCAACCCCAACACCAGACCGCCGATGCGTCGGTCTGTAATGATCTCGACCAGACGTGCAGCATCAAGGCCGAATTTCTTGCGCCGCACGGTCTCAAGCGGGGTCGAGACGCTTAGAAAACTATCGCTGACCGCAACGCCAATGGTCTTTTCACCCAGATCAAGACCGATCAAGGCCTGCATCGGCGGTAGGGCTGCGGCAAATTCGGTGATGTCGTCGATGATCATTCGGCAACCCCGGCCTGGCTTCCGGCCGCGCGGATGATGTCAAGCGCGCCTGCGTCACCGGCAAAGACCTCCAACGCGTTGTTAAAAACGGCAAGCGCCTGATCCTGTTCCCCCAGCACCCCAAGCGAGGTAATCAATCGGGCCCAGTCGGTGGGCGGCCCGCCATCGGTTGCCAGCCGGTCCGAGAGGCCCGCAACCATGCCGCCGATCATTTCCATTCGGTCATCGGCACTCATCTCGGCGGCGGCATCAATGTCAGCAGCAGAGGGGCCTTTTGCATCACCAGTGCCAGATGGGGGCAATGTGTAATCCACCCCGGCCAACTGCGCGATGGGCATGATCTGCTCGCGGATCGGCGCAATCCAGGGCGCATCCGCCGGGCCGCGCCGCAGCAGGTTGTCCCACAGACGAAAGGTGATATCGGGCCGCCCGGTCTGAACCATCATCAAACCGATGTAATACCGTGCCCGGCCATCTTCCATGTCCTGGGCCAGCACGGCGCGCAACGCTGTCTCGGCCTGAGGCGACACATAGCCGCCCGCTGCCAAGACCAGGAGTTCAGCATAATCACCGATATCCTTGACCGTAGCGCTGCCACCCATGATCCTCAGCACTTCTTTCTGCGCGGCAGCGGCGGCACTGAAGTTTCCTACATTTGCTTCGTTCTGGGCCAAAAGTCGGTGTCCTTGCAGATCGTCAGGCCGTTCGGCCACGGTTGCGCGTAGCTGGTCCAGAAGCTTCAGATAATCCGCGCCGAGCCCTTCAAGGGACGGTGTCGCTGGCAGGCTGTCTTCGGCGCTCTTTTGATCGGGCCGGGTTTCGCGCATTTTCTCGGCAAAGGCGATGCGGTCCGCAAGTGCAAGATCACCGTATCCCGGCTGTCCCAGTTTGGCATAAAGGGCGATACTGCCAGCGACCAAGGCCAGAACGACGATGAAAAGCACGATTGATGGGCGATGTTGATCGACTTTGGGCACATCGGCCCGTGCCGCATCCGCCGCCAATATCCGACGCGAAATTTCGGTGCGCACCCGCTCCGCATCATCGGCAGGAACGACGCCGCGGGCCACATCCCGCTCGACCGCAGCCAATTGGTCGCGATAAACCTGAATGTCATATTGCTCTGGTTCCGGCATTGCAATTTGCGCGCCGCGCCACATCGCACGGCCCAGCAACAAGGCCACCAAAGCGGCCATTGCGACAGTGGTTATCCAGAAGATCATGAATGTTTCGACAAGTTATTCATGGGGTCTACCTAACCTGTGAAACGGATCGACAAAAGGGGACAAATTGACATGGTGCGGATTGGGCTGGCACGCGATAATCCCCAATTGCAGGCAATGTCGCAAAATTGCTAAGGAGTGCCGTGGGGAGTATCCTCTTTTCTACTGATCACTCCAGAACAGAACAGGATGCGCCCGCGATGCGAATCTATGTCGTATTTGTCGTGAGAACATCGTCTATCCATGCCGGGGAAGCCTAATATGAAGAAGTACTCAGTATTTGCAGTGGCCCGCGAGGCGATGCGCCACCACACAGGCTGGAACCGGGCATGGCGCGATGCACAGCCCAAGAAACGCTATGATGTGATCATTGTGGGCGCGGGTGGGCACGGATTGGCCACAGCGTATTACCTTGGCAAGAATTTTGGCATCACCAATGTGGCGATCTTGGAAAAAGGCTGGCTTGGCGGCGGCAACACCGGGCGCAACACCACAATCATCCGCTCCAACTACCTACAGGATCCCTCTGCCGCGATCTATGAGAAATCCCGTTCACTTTATGAAACCATGAGCCAGGACCTGAACTATAACGTCATGTTCTCGCCCCGCGGCGTGATCATGCTGGCGCAGACCGAACATGAGGTGCGTGGATACAAACGCACCGCACATGCCAACAACCTGCAAGGCGTGAAGACCGAATTTATCGGGCCGGAAAAGGTCAAATCGCTGGTCCCAATCATCAACATCGACGGGCCGCGCTATCCTGTCTTGGGGGGGCTGTGGCAGGCGCGCGGCGGCACCGCACGCCACGATGCGGTGGCCTGGGGCTATGCGCGTGCGTGTTCCGACATGGGCATGGATGTGATCCAGAAATGCGAAGTCACGGGCATCCGTCAAACGGCCGGCAAAGTCACCGGCGTGTCAACGACGCGCGGCGACATCGATTGCGACAAGCTGGGCATGGTGGTTGCGGGCCATTCCGGGCATCTGGCTGATATGGCCGGGTTCCGCCTGCCGATTGAATCGGTGGCCTTGCAAGCGCTTGTCTCTGAGCCGATCAAGCCTTGTATGGACGTGGTTGTGATGGCCAACACCGTCCACGGTTATATGTCTCAGTCTGACAAGGGCGAGATGGTTATCGGCGGCGGCACCGACGGCTATAACAACTACACCCAGCGCGGGTCGTTCCACCACATCGAGGAAACCGTGCGTGCGTTGATTGAGACCTTCCCGATGGTCAGCCGCCTTAAGATGCTGCGCCAGTGGGGCGGGATTGTGGATGTGACGGGCGACCGGTCACCGATCCTGTCGAAAACGCCCGTTGATGGCGTGTTTATCAACTGTGGCTGGGGCACCGGCGGGTTCAAGGCAATTCCCGGTTCCGGTTGGGCAATGGCCGAACTGATGGCCAAGGGGCGTTCACCGCTGACCGACGCCTTTGGGCTGAACCGGTTCCAGGAAGGACGCTTTATTGATGAAAGCGTGGCCGCGGGGGTCGCGCATTGATGCATCTGTTCGACACCATCTCTGAAAGACCAATCTTCGTGCGGAACCATGCCGTTGCGGGCTGCGTTGACCGTGCAGAATTGGAAATATCAGGAGACAACCAATGGCTGACCCTAACGAAACACGCTCCGATCACACAACCACAACCACCACGACCACCACTGGTGGGTCCGGTATGGGCTTTGTCGTCGGCGCACTTGTCGTCGTGGTCGCAGGACTTGCGTACTTCATGTTTGCGGGCGGTGACGTCGGCGGGTCTGATGACGTCAACATCACTGTTGAAGGTGCAGGCGCTGCCGTTGAAGGTGCTGCGGAAGCCGTCGAAGGCACTGTTGAAGGCAACTAAAGCTTTCCTGCATAACGGAAAAATCAAGCAAGCTGGCATCCGAAACGGTGCCAGCTTTTGCGTGGCGGGCTGGGCCATGAATGGCCGAAAACCGAAGCATTCGGATAAAACTGTTGCCAGATTGTGCTTTGATGCCATGATTTCCTTATTCAAAAGGAGGAATGGACCATGTCAGAAACCATTCACAGCGGCAACGGCACCCAGCGCGGTGTCATCATCGCGATTGTTGTCCTGGTCATTTTCATTGCGGGCATTGCAATGCTCGGGAACGGGTCAGCGCCAACTGAAGACGCAGCACCAACAGCACCTGCCGAGACTGGCGCAGCCGACACCAACGGCTGAACGGCGCATTTACGCGCAGCCCTGGCCAAACACCCTCTGGGGTGCATTAACATTTGCGATATGTTCAACAGGTCAGCGGACTGCTGCTTGGTTGAACGCGCGGGCTGATCGGCTGGCAGGATGCCCGCCTTTTGTTGAGATATGCACCGGGAAACAGTCTGTGCCCGTCGAAGTCATGCCCAGACGGCGTGGCGGTGCGCGCCAAGCCAATTGCTTTCAAAAATCCATCCATGACCCGCGTGCCTTTCATAAAGGCATGCCCAACATATTTCCCAAGATCGGAGCAATGACATGCTGATCCTGACCTGCCACGCTTGCGGTGTCACCGCCGAAGAAACCGAATTTCACGGTGGAGGTGAGGCGCATCTGAAACGCTTTGGTCCGGGATCAACCGAAGAGGAGTTCGAAAGCTATCTGTTCATGCGCGCGAACCCAAAAGGCGTGCATTTTGAACGCTGGCGTCATGCCAACGGCTGCGGCAAGTGGTTTCATGTGGCGCGCGACACGATGACGCTTGAAGTGTTTGGCAGCTATAGCGCGCAGACCTACGGGCCGCCGCCTGAGCTGCTGGAAGAGATCGAAGAAAAACGCCCCGGCTGGTCCAAGAAGGAACTGAGCGCATGAGCACACGTCTGGTCACAGGAGGTCGCCTGCTGAACAAATCCAAACCGGTCAATTTTACCTTCAACGGCAAACAGTTGCGCGGCTATGAGGGTGACACATTGGCGTCAGCACTGCTGGCAAATGACCAGATGCTGGTGGGACGCTCGTTCAAGTACCACCGTCCGCGCGGTATTGTGGCGGCTGGCCCCGAAGAACCCAATGGTCTGGTGAACCTTGGGCGCGAGGGCAGATTTGAGCCAAACCAGCGCGTCACCACAACCGAACTGTTTGAAGGGTTGGAAGCCGCAAGCCAGAACCACTGGCCCAGCCTTGAATTTGACGTGGGCGCGATCAACAAATACCTAAGCCGATTTTTGCCCGCAGGGTTCTATTACAAGATGTTCATGTATCCGCGTGCTGCGTGGAAACATGTCTATGAACCCATCATCCGCCAATCGGCGGGCTTGGGTAGAGCACCCAAAGCCCGCGATGAAGACACCTATGAACATTTCTATGCGTTCTGTGATGTGCTGGTGATCGGCGGCGGTGTCGCGGGTCTTGAGGCGGCGCGTTCGGCAGGCCGCTCTGGCGCGCGTGTTATCTTGTTTGAGCAAACAGATACATGGGGTGGCCGTGCGCCGGTCGATGGGGGCAGCATTGATGGCAATCCTGTGGACAAGTTTGTGGACGATATCGTCTCTGAACTGAAAGCAATGGAGAATGTTCAGATACGCACCCGCTGCATGGGGGCAGGGGTCTATGACCATGGCTATGTTCTGGGCTATGAGCGCCTGACCGACCACGCGCCCCAAAGCGCCGGACCGCGCCACCGTTTGTGGCGCATTCGGGCAGGCCATGTCATCACCGCGACAGGTGCGCTGGAACGTCCGCTCAGTTTTGCGGGCAACGACATTCCCGGTGTGATGCTTGCCGCATCTGTGCGCGACTACTTGGTTAACTTTGGCGTGTCCGTGGGCGACCGCACCGTGGTCGTCACAAACAATGATAACGCTTACCTAACGGCAATTGCGCTAAAACACGCAGGTCTCGACGTGCCCGCGATCCTCGATGCGCGGGTGCTGCCGCAGGATAGTCAATTGATGGCGCAGGCCAAGGCATTGGGCATTCGCGTCGTGATGGGTCATGCCGTTTCGTCGGTCAAAGGCGGCAAACGCGTGACGGGCGTTGAGGTCTGCAGCCAAGCCGGCGAAGGTGCTGTGTTGGAAGAGATCGCCTGTGATGCAGTTGCCATGTCGGGTGGATGGTCACCGGTGGTGCATCTGTGGTCGCACTGTGGTGGCAAACTGCGCTGGGATACTGCTCTTGCGTGTTTTTCCCCCGATGTGGATAACCCGCCTAAGGGTGCCGATGGATTGGGCTTTGTTACCCCTGCGGGAGCAGCAGCAGGCGTATTCGCGCTGGACGACGTTTTATGTGACGCCCATGCAGCGGCAGATGGTGTCGCGGTCAGCCTCGGCTTCAAACTGCCCAAAGACAGCAGCGCCCCCAAGGCGGAACGCCGCGTAGATGCGCCGATGGCCCCAGTCTGGATGATGCCGCAGGGTGCATCGGTAAAGCTGCGCGAAAAGGCGTGGCTGGACTATCAGAACGACGTCAAGGTTTCTGATGTGCGACTGGCGGCCCAAGAGGGCTTTGTCAGTGTTGAGCATGCCAAGCGTTATACCACGCTGGGCATGGCGACGGATCAGGGTAAGTTAAGTAACATCAACGGATTGGCAACACTTGCGGGTGCATTGGATGCGGATATTCCGACAGTGGGCACCACCACTTTCCGGCCGCCCTATCATCCCATTTCCATGGCCGCGATTGGCGGCGAAGCGCGCGGCGACGTGTTTCAGCCGGTCCGGCGCACCCCAATGCACGGCTGGCACGAAAGCCACGGTGCCGAATTCGAACCGGTCGGCCACTGGCGACGTCCCTATGCCTATAAGCAGGGTGCCGAATCCACCCATGATGCCGTGATGCGGGAAGTCACCAACACCCGCGAAAAGCTGGGGCTGCTCGATGCCTCGACCCTTGGCAAGATCATAGTCAAAGGGCCGGACGCGGGCAAGTTTCTGGACATGATGTACACCAACATGATGTCGACGCTGAAGCCGGGCAAATGCCGGTACGGGCTTATGTGTTCCGAAAACGGGTTTCTGATCGACGATGGCGTGGTCGCGCGCATCGATGATGAGACTTTCCTTTGCCACACCACCACCGGCGGCGCGGAGCGTATCCACGGTCACATGGAAGAATGGCTGCAAACCGAATGGTGGGACTGGAAAGTCTATACGGCCAATGTAACCGAGCAATATGCACAGATCGCGGTTGTGGGTCCCAATGCACGCAAATGCCTTGAGAAACTCGGCGGCATGGATGTCTCCAAGGAAGCGCTGGCGTTTATGGACTGGGCGGATGGCACCCTTGGTGGTTTCAAGGTCCGGGTTTACCGTATCTCGTTCTCGGGCGAGCTGAGTTATGAGATTGCCGTGGATGCAAGTCTGGGACAGGCATTCTGGGACGCATTGATGGTTGCGGGCAACGATCTGGGCGTCATGCCCTATGGCACCGAATGTCTGCACATTCTGCGCGCGGAAAAAGGCTTTATCATGATTGGCGACGAAAGCGATGGCACCATCATCCCGCAGGATCTGGGCCTGAACTGGGCAATCTCGAAAAAGAAAGACGATTATCTGGGCAAGCGCGCCCAGGAACGCACGCATATGACCGATCCGAACCGCTGGAAGCTGGTCGGTCTTGAGACCACGGATGGGTCCACATTGCCGGATGGGGCCTATGCCGTGGGCGAAGGCAGCAATGAAAACGGACAGCGCAATATGATCGGGCGCGTCACATCGACCTATCATTCGCCCGTGTTGGGCAAGGGCATTGCGATGGGTCTGGTGCACAACGGCCCGGACCGCATGGGCGAGGTGATCACTTTCCCCGGAACCGATGGCAAAACCTATGAGGCGAAAATCGTCGACCCGGTTTTTTATGACAAAGAAGGGGAGAAGGGAAATGTCTGATCCGGTGACAGCCCTCAACAATGTCCGTCATGAGACGGGTATCGCCGCCATTTCGGAAATCGGTCCGCTTGGCATGATCACACTGCGTGGCGATTTGGATGCGCCGCATATCCGCAACGCGTCCACGGCGGTGGCCGGGGTCGATTACCCTGCGGACCGGATGTGTAACTGCGTCGGTGAACGCGGTATCGCGTGGATGTCGCCAGACGAACTTCTGGTGATGTGTCCGTATAACGACGTCCCGGAAAGCCTTGATAAAATAAACAAAACCATCGAAAATCACCATGCATTGGCAGTCAACGTTTCAGACGCGCGCGCGGTGTTTCAGGTCAAAGGCCCACGTGCCCGCGAGGTGATGGCAAAGCTGGCACCCGTTGATCTGGCACCGGACCAGTTTACCGCAGGCATGTTCCGCCGCACCCGCATGGCGCAGGTGCCTGCCGCGTTCTGGATGCGTGATGATGAGACGTTTCAGATCATCTGTTTTCGCTCGGTGGCGCAATACATGTTTGACCTGCTGAAGGCCGCCGCGCAACCCGGCTCTGAGGTTGATCACTTCTGATCTCAAGCGTCACGTAACGCATTGCTTTGATGCGGGATCGCCGCAATTCTGGGTTGTCGTCCAAAGCCAGTATGCTAGCTCTCATTGCGGCATACTACGGATGGTGTAATGATGAAAAATGTGGTCTTGGCGAACATCGCTGCCTTGGGTTTGGCAGGTCCATGCGTGGCAAGCGCTGTCTTATACGAATGTGACATCGCCGATTATGAACGGGCCAAGGGTTGGATTTCGTCCAAGATTGCAATCATTCTGCCCGGCGACAACACGGTCAAGATCGTCGATGCCATGACGTTAAGCTTTGCCAAGGAACCCGTATCCGGCACCGTTCTGCGTGATAATGCCAAAAGGCTGATCGTCAAATGGACTGTTAAGGGCGTCAAAACCGACGACGGAACAAGTTTTGCGGGTGTGAACTACCGGGCCTCCATCGCCAAGACGACAGGGGCCGTGCAAGTGTCGACCATTCCAAATGGCTACGACACTGATTTACGCGCGAACGGTGGCTGCAAGACGCGGCGGAAATGAGAAAATCCACATCAATTGCTCACTTCTGTTTAACACTGCTGGGCGAAAAAGGAGATGCACGGATCACTTGGGCAGATATCTTATGCAAAACGGTTGGGTCCTTCTTTTCAGGACCAAAGCCACGCGGGATTGCACCAGACACAGGTCATTACGGTCGAAATACCGCCGGAACCCGATCTAATCACATGCGTTGACCTTGACGAAAGGTGCCGCAGCGCTTCATGTGGCCCAGACTGAAATTTCAATTGAGGAGGCCCACCGAATGGCTTTTCAACTTCCCGATCTTCCCTATGCCCATGATGCTCTTGCCGCCAAAGGCATGAGCGCCGAGACTTTGGAATATCATCACGACAAGCACCACAACGCCTATGTCACCAATGGCAACAAGGCCATTGAAGGCACCAAGTGGGAAGGCAAATCACTTGAGGATATCATTGCAGGCACCTATGATGCCGGCGCGGTGGCGCAAAGTGGTATTTTCAACAACATCAGCCAGCTTTGGAACCACAACCAATTCTGGGAAATGATGGGCCCAAGCGACAGCAAAATGCCGGGTGAACTGGAAAAAGCCATAACCGAAAGCTTTGGCTCAGTCGACAAATTCAAGGACGAGTTCAAAGCGGCTGGCGCTGGCCAGTTCGGTTCCGGTTGGGCATGGCTGGTCAAAGCCAAGGATGGCAGCCTGAAGGTCACCAAGACCGAAAACGGCGTAAACCCTGTGTGTTTTGGTCAAACGACGTTGCTGGGTTGTGATGTCTGGGAACATTCCTATTACATCGATTTCCGCAACGCGCGTCCCGACTATTTGTCAAACTTCCTCGATAATCTGGTCAATTGGGAAAATGTCGCATCGCGGATGTAAACGTTTGACTTAAAATAAAAAGTTTTGGCCCCGTCGTTTTGCGACGGGGCCTTTTTTATCCTGCAAGGCGAATTGCGTTTTGCGGATGTTCGGAACTGTGCAAGCTTTCCCGGCGTTAAGTTAAGACAGACGTCAAAATAACGGAGGCTATTTATGACCCGATTGAGCAATGGCACCTGGGTTCTCGTTGCAGATGGCGAAAAGGCCCTTTTTCTGGAAAATCAGACCGACGGTGAAGACCCTTTTCTTGAGGTCATCCGTCAAGAAGAGCAGGACAATCCCCCAACCCGAGAACAAGCTGCCAATCGCCCGGGCCGCTTTAACGATGGACCATCTGTGCACCGCTCCGCAGTAGCAGACACAGATTGGCACCAACTGGCCAAAGAACGGTTCGCCAAAGACTTGGCGGATATCCTGTTCACCCAAGCGCACAAAGGCGCGTTTGAAAAAATCGTCATCGTTGCACCGCCGCAGACATTGGGCGAATTGCGCAATGAATTGCACAAAGAAGTGGCCGATAAAGTGGTTGGTGAGGTGCCCAAAACATTAACCAATCACCCGATCCCAGAAATTGAAAAAATCGTAAAGAACGAATTGGCTGGAAAGTAGTCAACCTTAAGCTGATCGTTCGGGAGTTTGGATGCGCGCGAGCGATGGTGAATTCAGCGTAGGTCATGGTTCGGGCGCGTCGCCCTGTGACAATCCTATCACAAACGCGCACGCAGCTAAGGCGCTTTGTTTTCTGCAGCCAACGGCGATTTTGGGCCAAATCCACGCACCGCTTTAGCCAAGTATTTTGCTAGGTCGTGCACAGTAGAATGCGCGGCCAGTGACGGGCGCGAAGACTGTTTTGTCTGTCTCAGGAGCGCAAAAATGCGCGTGAGAATGGTCCGGTTCTGCGCGTAGGACTGATTTGGCCGTGACGAAATCCGGCGGGTCGATCAGGCTTGCCATAGCCCGCTGGCCGTAAAACCCTTCAAGCCAAAGTCTGATCCAAAGCCTTTAATGCAGTGTCAACGTCAGGCAGTATCGTTATGTAATCCAACAGAGTCTCATTTGCGAATCCACAGGTTACAACGTGGTTCAACAAAGACATTAAAAGATCCCAATAGCCTTTTGTATTTACAAGATAAACAGGCTTCTCATGTAGGCCCAATTGCCGCCATGTCAGGACTTCAAAAAGTTCGTCAAGTGACCCCGCACCGCCGGGCAGAACCACCACTGCATCGCAGTTCATGAACATGACTTTCTTACGCTCATGCATGGTTTCGGTCACGACGTAGGTCGTCAAATCTGTCTTGCCGACCTCCCAATCCACGAGGTGCTGAGGAATGACACCAAAGGTTTCGCCACCAGCCGACTGCGCCGCCCGCGCCACTGACCCCATCAGCCCCACATCGCCCGCACCGTAAACCAGCCGCAGGCCCTTTGCGGCCAGCCCCGCACCAAGTGTCTCCGCATCATCGGTGAATTTTGGGTCATTGCCGGGCCGTGAGCCACAAAAAACGCAGACAGATTTTTGGATCATCGTAAGGCCATCCTTGCGGGTTCGAAGTT
Organism: Sulfitobacter sediminivivens; assembly: GCF_042611115.2. Lineage (NCBI taxonomy): Bacteria > Pseudomonadati > Pseudomonadota > Alphaproteobacteria > Rhodobacterales > Roseobacteraceae > Sulfitobacter > Sulfitobacter sediminivivens. The sequence continues at coordinate 87,686 of NZ_JBHGAR020000011.1, read as the reverse complement.
CAGGAAAAAAACAAAAGTGACGCGCTGTGTTTTGACCCGTGTTAACCTGCTTGATACAAGGTCTCAACCGTTGGGATGGCCAGCTGTCAGGTCAAAGGGACAAATTGATATGAACAAAATTCAGGCTGGTCTGGGTGGCATATCCGGCGCGGTAGGGATCGGTGTGGCCGCAATCGCGGTGCTGGCCGTTGCCGTCTGGTTCGGCACCAAAGATGATCCTGTCGACGTGACGACATCCACCGCCTTGGTGCAGCCTGAGGGCGAGGCCCCCGCCGAGCCGCCAGCCGACACAGCCAAAGTCGAGGATGCCGCACCAAAGACCGGGAGTGTCGTGGCAACCGACAACGCGCTCGCTGAACCTGAGGTGACCACCGACAATGCTGAACCACCTCAAATTGCACCACCCGCATTTGATGAGGTGCGCCGCGAACCAGATGGCATGACCGTTGTGGCGGGCCGTGCGGCCCCTGATGCAATAGTACAGGTTCTGCGTGACGGAGAGGTTATTGGTGTTGCGATCGCAGACGGGTCCGGGAAATTCGCGACCCTGGTGATCGTCGCGCCAGATGGGGAAGGGCATGTGTTGTCCCTGTCACAGAGCGTGGACGGCGTAGAGATAGCCTCGCTTGACGAAATTATCCTTGCCCCGACCACAAGTCCTGTTGCCGTGGCTGAAGTCGCGCCTGAGATACTCAGCGAAACACCACAGGCCGAACCCTTAACCGTGGACCCAGACACAAATGCGCCGTCTGCCGTCACAGCTGAGATCACCACAGTTCAGCCAGAAACAGCGAAAACCGCCCCATCGGAAGCAATTCCCGAGCAAATCACCGCACCCGCCACCGAGGCGGTGCAAGCCACCGCGGCTGGTACACCCGACGTTGCTGTATTGAAATCCACGGCAGAGGGTGTTGAACTTCTTAATCCCGCAGCACCTGAATTGATGGCAAGTGTCGCGCTGGATACCATCAGCTATTCCGACGCCGGCGACGTGCAATTGGCCGGTCGCGCGCAGCCCGAGACACAGACCGTGCGCGTCTACCTCGACAACGACGCCGTGATTGACCTTCCGGTTGACGAACAGGGCCGCTGGCGGGGCAATGTCCCGAATGTGGACGAAGGCATATACACCCTGCGCGTCGACGAAGTTGGGGCAGATGGCAGCGTCACCAGCCGGGTTGAGACACCTTTCAAACGAGAATCTGCTGCAATTTTGGCGCAAGCAACCGCCGGGCAGGAGAGCCCGATCAAGGCGATCACGGTGCAAACGGGGGCAACCCTTTGGGCAATTGCGCGCGACCGGTACGGCGATGGCCGCCTGTACGTGCGGGTCTTTGAAGCGAACAAGAGCGATATTCGCGATCCGGACCTGATCTATCCCGGGCAGATTTTTGATCTGCCGGATTGATTGCGCACGCCTGAATCTTGATTAGAAAACCTTTCGAATTTTATGAAAAATCCTGTCACGGCTGGCAAGTCAGCCATGGGCGGACTATGTAACGGGCCAACCACATTGGAAGTTATATGCCCGCTGACACTGCCCGCCCGGACACATCTCAAAAAGCAGATCAAAAACCATTGTTGACCGACGAAGAGCTTGCCGATCAGGCCGAGCGTCAGTCAGGCATGTTGGTGCTGCGCAAGGTCGCGCCCTACTTGTGGCCTGCCAATATGCCTTGGGTGAAACGCCGTGTGATCTGGGCAATGGTGGCCCTGTTTGCTTCAAAACTGATCACGGTGATCACCCCGTTCTTCTACAAAGGGGCCGTTGACGCGCTGTCAAACGAGGGCGTGCCAATCTTGGCGCTGGGGGCCGTGGGCCTGACGGTGGCTTACGGCATGGCGCGTCTGATGGGGGTGGGATTTCAGCAGTTGCGCGATGCAATCTTTGCCCGCGTGGGGCAGCGCGCACTGCGGATGCTGGCGCTTGAGACCTTTGAGCACATTCATAAGCTGTCGATGCGCTATCACATCACCCGCAAAACCGGGGGGCTGTCCCGCATCATTGAACGGGGGGTCAAAGGCGTCGACTTTCTGCTGCGGTTTCTGCTTTTTTCAATTGGGCCGCTGATCCTTGAACTGTTGATGATCGGTGTCATTCTGACGATCTTTTTTGACGTTTGGTATCTGGCTGTCGTGGCGGTGACCATCGCCGTTTATGTCTGGTTCACCTTTGCTGTTACCGAATGGCGCGTGAAACTGCGCCGACAGATGAACGATCAGGATACTGATGCCAATCAAAAGGCCATCGACAGCCTGCTGAACTATGAAACGGTGAAGTATTTCGGTGCCGAAGCCCGCGAAGCGTCCCGGTATGACGAGGCCATGGCAGGCTATGAAGTCGCCGCAATCAAGACCAATTATTCTCTGGCATTCCTGAATTTTGGCCAGTCGCTGATCATCACGGCGGGCCTTGTGGGTGTAATGGTGATGGCCGCGATCGGCGTTCAGAACGGGACGCTGACAGTGGGCGATTTTGTCATGGTGAATGCCTATATGGTGCAGATCACCGTGCCGCTGAACTTTCTGGGCACCGTTTACCGCGAAATCCGTCAGGCATTGGTCGACATGGGCCAGATGTTCGGACTGCTCGACCAGCCTGCCGAAATTGCCGATAAACCCGACGCACCCGATCTGGATGTCACCGGTGGGCGGGTCACACTTGAAAACGTCACCTTTGGCTATGATGCAGACCGCACCATCCTGCGCGGCGTGACACTCGAGGCAAAGCCGGGTCAGACGGTTGCGATTGTCGGTTCAACCGGGTCGGGCAAATCCACCATTGGCCGGCTGCTTTTCCGGTTTTATGACGTGCAGGGCGGTGCGCTCAAGATCGACGGTCAGGACGTGCGCGACATCACTCAGCTGAGCCTGCATCAGGCCATCGGCGTGGTGCCGCAGGACACGGTGCTTTTCAACGACACCATCGGCTACAACATCGCTTATGGACGCGAGGGGGCAAGTCAGGCCGATGTCGAACAGGCCGCGCGGGATGCGCAAATCCATGATTTCATCCTGAGCCTGCCAGATGGCTATGACACTACGGTGGGCGAACGGGGGCTGAAGCTGTCGGGTGGTGAAAAGCAACGTGTGGGCATTGCGCGTACCTTGCTCAAGGATCCGCCGATCCTGCTGCTGGACGAGGCGACAAGTGCGCTGGACAGTGAGACAGAGCACGAGATTCAGGACGCGCTACACCGGGCGGGGCAGGGGCGCACGGTGCTGACCATCGCCCACCGGCTCAGCACGATTTCGGACGCGGACAGCATCGTCGTGCTGGAAAAGGGCGAGATCGTCGAACAGGGCACCCATGAGGATCTTTTGGCGCGCGACGGCCGCTATGCCCAATTGTGGACCCGTCAACAGGCCGAAGAAGGTGCGGCGTAACACGGCATTGTGGTGGCATTGATTGCCGCGTCGGGCTTGGCGTGAGGTGGGCACAGGCGGCCCACCCAAATGCCCTATTCCTCTGCGATCGCCTTTGATGTCAGCTTGTCTAGTGCCCCTGTCATCATCGCGAGATACTGCGCATCTGCGGGCAACCCGTGCGTTTCAGCCAGATCAGCCGGATCATGATAGGTGACCTGCACCACGCCTTCTGCATCTGCAAAGACCAGCACGCGCAACGGCAGGTCCAGACCAGCGGTTTGACCATCAAGCATCGCAGGCGTCCCCAGCTTGGGATTGCCAAAAATCAGCAATTCCGTAGGGCGTAATTCCATGTCCACCTTTGCCGCTCCTGCGGCGTGATCGACACGGGCAAACACCGTGGCCCCGGCACCTTCGACTGCGGCGGCCAGATGGTCCATTGTGATGGTTACGGAATGGGGACTGATTTTAGTTATCATATCAGCGGCATAGGCAGGAAAGGTCATGAGGGCGCTCAGCGCTGTGGCAAAGACAAACGGGCGAAAGATGAAACGAGGTGACATCGGCGAATTCCTTTTCGGTACGAGATGAGATCAACTCTAGCCCCAAAAAGCCACGATGTGAGGGGATCACCCCCTCACATTTGGTTCATCGGTGTTATTCCGCCGCAGCCAGCTTGCCGGTTTTGGGCTGTGGAACGGGTGGGATCACCTGATCATTGTCCCAAATGATCTCTTGAGCGGTGTAGCGCCGAGCGTCACGCTGCAACGCCCAATCGCGCGCGGCCTTGCTGGCGCGGCCGAGTGACAGCTTGGCCAGCAACCGTGCAATCCAGCGGATATATGTTGTTGCCCAAACCCGGATCGCCAACATTGACGGTGTGACCATGAGGGTCAGTACCGTTGCAATGCCAAGGCCAAATACTACAGCTGTGGCAAGTTGTTTCCACCACAGGGCAGTCGGTGAATTGATCGTATAACCACCCTCGGCAAAGTTCAGGGACAGGCCAAACATCATCGGCGCAAGTCCCGCCATTGTGGTGATCGTGGTCAGGAGCACGGGTCGGATACGGGCCTGAGCGGTCCTGATGATCGCCTCAATGCGCGGCATATAGCGTTCATATTCCTGATACGTGTCAATCAGGATGATGTTGTTGTTTACCACAATACCAGCCAGGGCCACGATCCCGGTCCCGGTCATGATGATCGAGAATGTCTGGTCCATCACCAACATGCCGATCAGCACGCCGGTGGTGGACAGCACCACCGCCAGCAATACCAGCCCGGCATTATAGAACGAGTTGAATTGCGCCAGCAGAATGATGAACATCAACCCCAACGCTGCCGAAAAGGCAGAGCTGAGAAAAGCCTGCGATTCTTCCTGATCTTCCTGATCTCCCGTCCATTCATACCCGACACCAAAAGGCAGCGGCTTGGTGTCGAGCCATTTGGTGATCTCGGCGATCCGTTCATTCGCGGTGATCGGCACCAGCCGCAATGTTCCTTTATCCGCCAACGCCTGCAAATCCGCGCCCTGTCCCAATTCGGTGCGTTTCGTGACCTTATACGCCACCCCGTCAGCGGCGGTAAAATCGGTGTCCCCTGCCGCGGGGCGCAGGCTGGCAAAGGTTTCCTGCGTCTCGACGCCATCAACAGTCTTGATCTGGACAAGCTTCATCAGCCCGACACCCACGCCCGCCTTGATGTCCAGATACCGTTTTTGGTCGACACGGTTGATCTCGGCCAGTTTCGGAACCGGCGTGCGGGTGATGAAATTGCTCAGCGGGATCAGCCCATCGGCAGTGCGCACCTTGAGCGTGTCAAGCGTGCTCAACACGCGGTCGCTTTCAGGCAAACGCACACGAATGTCGATTTCTTCATCCGAGCTGTCGACGCGCATCGTGTCCAGCAAAAGCCCGCGCGTGACCAGTTGCACCATCGCGCCCACGGTCAGAACATCCGCGCCATATTGACCGGCTTTTTCGACATCCACATCAATCTTCCAGTCGATGCCGGGCAGGGGGCGGGTGTCTTCGATCAGGGTCAGACCGGGGGTGGCGTCAAATTCGGCGCGCGCAATTGCTGTGGCTGTGATCAGATCGACAAAGCTGTCTGATTTGAGACGCAGATGCACTGGTTTGGCCGACGCCGGGCCACGGGCTTGGGCCAGAATTTCAATGCGAATGCCGGGAATATTCTCAAGCTGCTCGGTCAGCTCTGCGATGATCAAATCACCATCAAAAGCAGGGTCCTGCGTTTGGCGGGTAACCTGATACCCGATCAGCGGAACCGTGAACAACACCTTGCTCAGATTGGGGCGGTCTTCCCAGGGGATCGTCTCAAGCTGGATTTGCCCGATGGAGTCCTTGGGGGCCTGTGCGCCGCCGGTGTTGCTGTCCAGACCACCCTCTCCGGCAAAGGAAAACGCCGTTTGAACGCCCGGATGGGCCAGCACGATGTCTTCGGCCTTTCGCAGCAGCGTGTCCTTCTCCTCAAGGCTGAGGTTGCCGCGCGCCAGCACATAGACGATGGCCTGCTCCGGTTCGGATTCGACAAAGAACTCGACGCCTTTTGAGTTGTTGCCAAAGAAGATCAGAACTGTGCCCACGAAAACAAACACAACGCCTGCGACGACCAAAGGCATCACGGGGTTGCCTGCGATAATTTCGATCACCCGGCCAAAGCGGTTGCGGCGATAGCCCGCGAAAACGCGGTCAGGTTCCTTCCGAAAAAGTCGCGAGGTGATCCAACGACCCCCCCGTCCCAAACGGGTGAACAGGCCAAAGAATGCCAGCAGCGCCATCATCGCGCCCGAAAGCCCAATAGTGATAAGCGCGCAGAGAACCACAATGCACAAGAAAACAACCGCGAAGGTCGGAACCACCGATCCAATAACATTCAGCCCGTCCATGACAGCGAACCGGGCAGAAATCAGCCCAAAGAAGGGTTGCATTAATGCCATGGGAAGCATGATCATCGCAATCGCCAGCGGGAACAACAGCAGATGCAAATACCACCTGAGGCCTGCAATCGCATGCATCCGGTCCGCCATCCAGCGTTCCAGCCGGCCTGTGACACCTCCCAATACCGGCAGGTAAATGAGCGCGACTACAAGCGATGCCGACAGAACAAAGATCAGCGTGACGGGTAACATGCCCATGAACTGACCCGGCACACCGGGCCAAAACAGCATCGGCAGGAATGCACAAAGTGTCGTCGCCGTTGACGAAATGATTGGCCAGAACATGCGCTGCGCGGCTTGGACATAGGCGTGCATAGGCCCCACGCCCTCTTGCTGGCGCGCATCGGCATATTCTACTACCACTATGGCCCCGTCGACCAACATGCCAACGGCCAGGATCAAACCGAACATCACGATGTTACTGATTGAGATGCCCATCAACGCGAGGAAGGCAAAACATAGCAGGAACGACGTTGGGATCGCAAAACCAACCAGAATCGCTGCACGGATGCCAAGCGCCGCCAGCACCACAATCATCACCAGCGCAATTGCGGTAAGCACCGAGCCCAGCAATTGCTGCACCATGCTGTCGACAATGCGGCTTTGGTCGTTTGACGTGCCAACTGTCACCGCCGCCCGCAAGCCATCTGGCCACGCGGCACTTTTTTCCGCAACAACCTGTTTCACCGCAGTGGCCGTATCAATCAGGTTGAAACCCTTGCGCTTTACCACCTGCAAGGCGAGCGTTTTTTCACCATTGAATCGCGCGGTGCCAAGCCGGTCTTCGAAGGTCAGATTGATCTCGGCCAGATCGCCCAAGGTCACCACCCGGTCGCCATTGGTCTTGACGGGCAGCGCATAAACATCACGCGGCTCGTCGAATGAAGAAGGGATTTTGATGGCAAATGTGCCTTGCGAGGATTCAATCTCGCCTGCTGCAATCAACTGGTTGTTGTTTTGCACGGTGTTGATCAATTCGCCCGCCGTCACGTCATAGGCTTCAAGGCGCAAGGGATCGATCAGAACCTCCAACATCTCATCACGGTTGCCCGCGATGCCAGCCTCAAGCACGGCATCCATCGATTCTAGATCATCCTGCAGGTCACGCGCCACCCGCGCCATCGTGCGTTCGGGCACCGGGCCGGTCAGGTTGACGATGATGATCGGGAATTCGGAAAAGTTGATCTCGTTGATTGAGTATTTATCTGCGCCGTCGGGAAAGTTTGCCTCGGCTGTGGACATCGCATCGCGCACGTCCGCCATGATTTTGGTCTTGTCCCAGCCAAACTCAAACTCCAGCGCCACGCCGGCATAGTTTTCCGCCGCCGTGCCGGACAGGGATTTCAGCCCATCCAGATCGGCCAGTTCGGTTTCCATCGGTTTGACCAACAAAGTCTCTGAATCTGCGGCCGAAATACCGGGGAAGGGGACCGATACAAACAAAGCCGGGATTTCAATGTCCGGTTCGCCCTCTTTGGGCAACGTCGAATAAGAATATCCGCCCACCACGAGGCTGAGCAGGATAAAGGCCAGCACCATCCGCGCACGTCCGGCGGCCCATGCCACAATGCCGTTCATTGGGATACCTCGCGCCAGGTCGGTGCCACCGTAACGCCGGCGGTGACGTATTCCTGTCCCGCGACAATCACATCCGCCTCTGCAGGGAGGCCGGTGACCCACATGCCATCGACTGTGTCGCGCATGATCTGGAGCGGCGCAAACGACACCAAGGCTGCGTCATCCACCAGCCGCACACCAAGCGCGCCATCGTCATTCAGGGTTAACGCGGATTGCGGGATCAAATGGGCCGTGACCCCGGCAGAGGCGATCGAGATTTCCGCTGTCTGACCGTCGCGAATAGCCAGATCGGTATTGGGTACTTCAATTTCCACACCAAAGGTGCGCGTGGCCGGATCCGCAGAGCGCGACAGAAACGTGACGGTCCCAGTGACCTGTGTGCCGCCCGCCGCCAGTCGCGCCTGCGCGGGCGCGCCAATGCTCACGCGGTTCACTTCAGTTTCGGGGACAAAGCCCACCAGTTTGATCGGATCAAGTTGCATGATTGTCGCGCACAGCGCACCGGGTTGCAGCAGGCTGCCTAATTCCGCCGTGTCACTTTCCAGCAGCCCGCTGAACGGCGCTCTGATGGTCAGACGCTCAATCTCCTTTTCGGCAACAGCTACGGCGGCTGTCGCCGCTTCGATGCCAGACTGCGCTGCCCCGAGGCCGGAGGTGGCGGAAGTCACCGCCGCCTTTGCAGATGCAACAGCAGCATCCGCCGAAGCGACCCGAGTTTGAGAAGCAAAACCATCCTCGCTCAACCGCGCGGCGGCATTTTGATTGATCTCGGCCTCTGCCAGCCGCGCACGCGCCTCCTCAACCCGCGCTTGCGCGTCCGGGATCCGAGATTGCGCCTCGCTCAGCCGGGCACGCGCTTCTTCCAGAGCGGCCCCACGGGTACCGGGGTCCAGCACACACATCGTGTCACCTTTTGCGATCTGTGCGCCTTTTCGCAAGGGTTCGGACACGACAACTGCGGATGTTTCAGCGCGCAAATCCACCTGTCGTACCGCGGCAGTCTGGCCGCGCAGCACAACGGCGCTGCCGACTTGTTTGGCAATGCTGCGCATTACCATCACCTTGACCAGATTCGGCGTTTCCGCAGCCTCGGTTTTGGGTTCACCAACAACAGTCTCAGTGGCTTGGGTTGCGGTTTCAACCGGATCCGCCCCAAAGAATGCCAGTAGCTGCGGGCGCGCCAGAATAGACATGGCCAGAAGAATGGTCACGGCAATTGCAGCCAGAATGGAAAACACACGCATAAAGCAACTCCGCGTTAATAGGTCGGCCGCGCCACAACGCGGCATTTATTGCGGTCTATTTAGCGCATGTAAACTAAACAGACCAGTTTAGATGGCAAGTATTTTATCGCAGTGAAATTGTCTTGGTTAAGCGTGATCGGGGCACCCCTGCAAACCTGAAGATGCTAAGCACTTGGCTTGGCACGTTCTGCGCGGTATGAGGGGCAAAATCCAGACCGGGGGCAGGTGCGTTGAGCAATACCGACAGTTTTATTGAAGAGGTCAACGAAGAGGTGCGCCGCGACCGGTTTTATGGGTATTTGCGGCGCTATGGCTGGATCGCCATTCTGGCGGTGATCTTGATTGTTAGCGGGGCGGCGTGGTCGGAATACCGCAAGTCACAGACCCGCGCACAGGCAGAAGCGCTGGGTGATGCCATGCTGAGCGCTCTTGCGGACAACGACAGCACCGACCGCGTCACCGCGTTAGCCGCGATTGAACCCGGTGCGCCATCTTCGGCGGCCGTGTTGCTCCTGATGACTGCGGCTGAGCAATCTGATGCGGGCGATACCGCCGCATCAATCGAGACACTGAATGCGGTGGCTTTGGACGGTGAACTGCCTGAGATCTACCGGCAAATTGCGCAGTTCAAGTCGCTGACCTTGCAAGGCGGCAGCACCCCTGTTGCCGACCGGCGGCAGGCGTTGGAAGCGATGGCACAGCCGGGCAATGCATTGCGCTTGCTGGCCACCGAACAATTGGCACTTATCGACATTGATGAAGGCGACGCAGACGCCGCAATTGCGCGATATCAGGCGATCATATCTGACGCTGAAACCACCTCGGACTTGCAACAACGCGCGCGACAGGTGATTGTGGCGCTGGGGGGCGAACCTGAACTGGGCAATGACGCTGCACAGTTTGGCGCACAGCCCGCTGAGAACGGCAACTGACGCAGATCAACAGTCGTCATTTGAGCAGATGAAAAAGAAGTGAGCAGGGCCATGATAAACCAACCACGCTTTTCAGCTAAGGCCATGATCGGCGGGCTATTTTCCGGACTTCTGGTCCTCAGCGCCTGCGCGGAAAGAGAAACCTATCTGCCGGGTCTGCGCGAAGATGTACGCTCCGTTCTGCAAAACCCTGAAGTGACCGAGCCGCTCGATCAAGGTGAAGTTACCAATACGGCCCGCGCCATTTCGCTTGGCGGCACCAGCAACAATGCAAGCTGGACACACAGCATCGGCACCGCAAAATACCGTGTTGCCCACCCGGCGTTGCGCAGCGCACCACAATTGGCGTGGACCGCCAATATCGGCGGCGGTGACAGCCGCAAACTGCGTATTACCGCGGATCCCGTCGTGGCCGGTGGCCGCGTCTTTACGCTTGATTCCGGCGCACAGGTCACAGCGACATCGCTCTCCGGCGTGCCGCTTTGGACCCGCGATCTGACCCCTGTCACCGACAAGCAGGGTCAAGGTACAGGCGGCGGATTGGCGGTCGAAGGCGAAACGCTTTATGTCTCGGTTGGGTATGGTGTGTTGGCAGCGCTTGATGTCACCTCGGGCGGCATCCGCTGGACACAAGACCTTGACGCCACCGGTTCAGGCACGCCAACGGTCTGGGGCGATCTGGTCTATCTCACGGCAGGCGACGATACCGGCTGGGCGGTGCGCAAGTCCGACGGCAGGGTCGAATGGCAGATGGGTGCCAGCACCACAGTCAATAACGTACTGGGCGCACCGGCACCGGCGATCACCGACCAGTTTGCAATTTTTGCCTTTGGATCAGGCGAAGTGCAGGGGGTTTTCCGCCAGGGCGGTCTTGGCCGCTGGAACACATCTGTGGTCGGCAAACGCCCCGGTCGCGCGCTCAGCTCCGTTTCTGATGTAACAAGTGCACCGGTGGTATCTGGCGACCGTGTGTATGTCGGCAATCAATCAGGGCGTCTTGCCGCGCTTAACGTCAACAGTGGCAAACGCATCTGGACCGCGCGCGACGGGGCCATTGGCCCGGTTTGGCCCGCAGGCGATTCTGTGTTTGCAATCACAGATCTGAACGAACTTGTGCGTCTTGACGCCAGCGATGGCAGCCGGATCTGGGGCACACCTTTGCCGAAGTTCGTCAAAGATAAACCACGCAAACAATCCGAGATTTTCGCCCATTACGGCCCGATCATTGCCGGTGGCCGGGTGATTGTCGCCTCAAATGATGGCAAGTTACGCAGTTTTGATCCAACCAACGGGATGCTGACCGGCGTTACCGAAATTCCAAATGGCGCGACGACCGCCCCCGTGGTGGCAGGCGGCACGCTTTATGTCGTTTCGACAAAGGGCCAATTGCACGCTTTCCGTTAAGCGCGAAATGGGGTAGAGCGCGGGCTTGATCTGCCTCACCTGAGGCCCGGAGCCTTGCACATGTCTTTTACCCTCGCGATCGTGGGCCGCCCGAATGTGGGCAAATCCACGCTTTTTAACCGCCTTGTTGGCAAACGTCTGGCGTTGGTCGATGACCAGCCCGGCGTCACGCGCGACTTGCGTGAAGGGGCCGCGCGGCTGGCTGATCTGCGTTTCACGGTGATTGACACGGCGGGTTTGGAAGAGGTCACCGATGACAGCTTGCAAGGCCGCATGCGCCGCTTGACCGAACGCGCGGTGGATATGGCCGACATTTGCCTGTTCATGATTGATGCCCGCGCGGGCGTGACGCCTTCCGATCTGGTCTTTGCCGACATCCTGCGCAAGAAATCCGCCCATGTAATCTTGGCCGCCAACAAAGGTGAAGGTGCCGCTGCGGATGCCGGTGTGATCGAGGCTTATTCACTGGGGTTGGGCGAACCCATCCGGCTGTCAGCAGAGCACGGCGAAGGGTTTAATGACCTTTACACCCATCTGATGCCCCTGGCCGACAAATTTGCCGAACGCGCCTTGGAAGACGCACCGGAAACTGACGTGGATCTGACCGAGCAAGAGGCCGAAGAGGGCGAAGACTTTGTGCCCATTCCAACCAATGCCAAACCCTTGCAGGTCGCGGTGGTGGGCCGCCCGAACGCGGGTAAATCGACGCTGATCAACCAGATTGTCGGTGAAGACCGTTTGTTGACCGGGCCAGAGGCGGGGATCACCCGTGATGCGATTTCCCTGCGCACCGATTGGCTGGGTGTGCCGATGCGGATTTTCGACACAGCCGGAATGCGCAAAAAGGCCAAGATACAGGAAAAGCTGGAAAAACTCAGCGTCAGCGACGGTTTGCGCGCGGTCAAATTCGCGGAAGTTGTGGTTGTGCTGCTGGACGCCGAAATTCCTTTTGAACAACAAGATCTGCGCATCGCAGATCTGGCAGAACGAGAAGGCCGTGCGGTGGTCATCGCAGTGAACAAATGGGACGTTGAAGAAGACCGTCAGGGCAAGCTCAAAGACCTCAAAGAGAGTTTCGAGCGTTTGTTGCCGCAACTGCGGGGAGCCCCCTTGATCACGGTCAGCGCAAAAACCGGCAGGGGGCTCGATCGCCTGCAAGATGCAATTATGCGCGCCTATGATGTCTGGAACCGCAGGATCACAACCGCACAACTGAATCGCTGGCTGTCTGGCATGGTCGAGGCGCATCCGCCGCCCGCCCCACAGGGCAAACGCATCAAACTGCGGTACATGACTCAGGCCAAGACGCGGCCCCCAGGGTTTGTGGTGATGTGCAGCCATCCTGACAAGGTGCCGGAAAGCTATAGCCGCTATTTGGTCAATGGGTTGCGGGTGGACTTCGACATGCCCGGCACACCGATCCGGCTGTGGATGCGTGGCCAATCGGATGCGAACCCCTATAAGGGCCGTAAAAAGGCCCCGCCGTCAAAACTGCGCAAGCACACAGCCGGTCGGCGCAAGGATTGAACGCGGGCAGCTGTTGATCAGCGCTTGCGAAACGCCTGTAGCGTCGGCAGGCACAGCACGGCTGCCCCCCCCGCCGCGACATAGGCGACAAGGGGCGCACTGTCCCAATTGGCCACGACGACGGCGACCAGGGCCCAGATCACCGCAACGCCATAGGTCGGCGCGCGCCGGCCCAATGCCGCCTGGATAAAGCCGCCCAATACGATGGCGAGACCCACAAAAATCAGAGCTGCTGTTGTTTGATCGAGCCAGCCATAGCCCGCGGCAAGCAATCCAAGAGACACGCAGGACGCCGCACTGAGCCAGCCAGCATAAAGCCCCACAGGCCACGATGCCCATGGCGAATCCGCAACGGGGGCCAGAAAAAGGGCAATCAGCGCCGTGATCAGCATCAGCCAGATCAACACGCTGGCCCAGATCGGGCTCATCACCGCCACGGCGAGCCACCCAGTGCCAAAGGCCAGTGACAGCGACAGTGGCACCCGCATGTCATGCCATTGCGCGTCCCCACGTGCCATCAAAACTCCCCAGCCCAGTCCAAGGATCAACCAGGCGTAAATCACGCCCCATATGGCAAAAGCGTATCCCGCGGGCTGCACGGGTGGATTATCCTGAGGCACGGGGAACTGGTTGGGATCAAAGCCCGCGAACCCGTCCACAAAGAACGGAGAAACAGCAAAAGTAATGCTGAGCAAGAAACACAGGATCGCAACAAAAGGGCGCAAAGAACCGGACATCATTCACCTACAAAATTTTACTTTTCGCCAAATGCGGGTATTGTTTTTTGATTTGGCCAACAGATGGTAGCGTGTGAACAAGGATTTACAACATGGCAAGGATTGCAATCTTTTGCGACGGCACATGGAACGATGCTTTTCAGGCGCAGCCAACCCATGTGCATCGCCTGTTTGAAGCCACAGCCGCCGCAGTGGATCAGCGCCCGGTCTACGTGCCGGGCGTCGGTACAGGGGGCAAATGGGCGACCCGTTTTGGCAATTTGTTGAATAAGGTCGGTGGCGGTGCGTTTGGTTGGGGGCTGAACGGAAATATCAAACAGGCGTACCGCGCGCTTGCAATGCTTTATCAGCCTGGTGATGGCATCCTGATCTTTGGCTTTTCGCGCGGAGCATATACCGCGCGGTCGCTTGCCGGAATGATCCGCAAAGTTGGCATCATCGACAACCCCACAGCAGCGCGCGTTGATGAAGCCTTTGAAATTTACCGTCTGCCCGGCCCGGAAAACCACCCCGACAGACCGCACATCATCGAAAAGCGCAGGGCGCTGTCGCCGCGCTATGCAACATCGGCCAAAGAGATCGTTTGGCGCGGCAGTAATCCGTTGGAAAGTGCCGAACCAGAACCACAGTTGATCAAGATTGATTTTTTGGGTGTATGGGACACGGTCGGATCGCTTGGCATCCCCACCAGCATCCTTGGCCCCATCGCGTGGATATGGAACCGAAAATATCGGTTCCATGACACCAAACTGTCCAGCATGGTGAAATCCGCCCGCCATGCAGTGGCTCTGGACGAACGTCGGATTTTCTACCGGCCCAGCCTCTGGGACAATCTCGAACAGGGCATTGATGATCCCGGCCTGAACAAAGGCGAACGCACGGATGCGCGCCCCTATCAGCAGATATGGTTCGTCGGCACACATTCGGTTGTTGGCGGGTCGGCCGAAACTCGGGGGCTCACGTCGATCACGCTTGAGTGGATGGCTGCGGGCGCGCGACACGCAGGACTGCGCCTGAATGACACCCCGCCCTTGTTGGATGCGGACCCAAATCCGACAGCAGACAGTCCAGAGCTTTTGGGCGCGCCGCTGATTTACCGCCTTGCAGGATCGCTGCTGGACTGGCGCAAAGGGCCGGGGCATCCGGTTGATCTGCACAGCTCGGCTGAGGAACGCATAAAGGCGCGGGAGGATTACCGCCCGCTGTCGTTGCGGGCGCTAAAGCCGGAATTGTTTGGCGGCAAGCCGCACGCCTGATCCCGGATATGCAGACGGAGATGTAGGGTCAGGCCAACTTGCCATCCGCGCCCAGGATCGTCTTGCCACCCAGATAAGGCGCAAGAACTTGCGGCAGTTTCACCGAACCATCCGCTTGCTGACCATTCTCAAGCACCGCAATCAGACAGCGCCCCACGGCCAGACCGGATCCGTTGAGTGTATGCACAAACTGCGGCTTGCCACCGGCCTCGGGCTTGAACCGTGCATTCATGCGGCGGGCCTGAAAATCGCCTGTGGTTGAGACGGAAGAAATCTCCCGATAGGTGTTCTGACCCGGTACCCAGGCTTCGATATCAAAGGTGCGCCGCGCCCCGAACCCCATGTCACCGGTACACAAGATAACGGTGCGGTAAGGGATGCCCAGCCGTTCCAGAATATCCTCGGCACAGCGCAGCATGCGTTGTTGTTCGTCGTCTGAGTGGTCGGGGTGGACGATGCTGACCATTTCAACCTTCTCAAACTGGTGCTGCCGCAACATGCCAGCGGTGTCACGGCCAGCGCTGCCTGCCTCGGATCTGAAACAAAGCGTGTGTGCGGTATAGCGTTTGGGCAGGTTACCTTCGTCAAGCGTTTCGCCCGCAACCGTATAGGTCAGCGGCACTTCGGAGGTTGGCACCAGCCACCAGCCATTGGTGGTCTGATAGCTGTCATCGCCGAACTTGGGCAGCTTATCCGTGCCATACATTGCCTCATCGCGGACCAGCACCGGCGTGTTCATCTCGGTCAGTCCGTTGTGATCGACATGGGTGTCGACCATGAATTGGGCGAGGGCCCGGTGGATGCGCGCCACGGCCCCTTTCAGCATCACAAACCGAGCGCCTGAAATCTTGGCAGCGGTTTCAAAATCCATGCCGGGGATCACACCCATAATCTCGTAATGCTCTTTGGCAGTGAAATTGAAGGTGGGTTTGTCACCCCAGCTACGCACCTCGACATTGTCGTTCTCGTCGGCACCATCTGGCACATCGTCAGCTGGAATATTCGGGATCCGCGCCAACATATCCGCAAGCTGCGCATCCAGCTCTTTGGCCTCGGCTTGCATCGCGGCAACTTCGGCCTTTTTGTCACTGACCAGCGCCCGCAGCCGTTCAAATTCGGCCTCATCGCCTTTGGCCTTGGCGGCCCCCACCAGCTTGCTGGCCTTGTTCTGCTCGGCCTGTGCCGCCTCAGCTGCGCTGATCTTGCCGCGCCGCGCCTCGTCCAGTGCCAACACGGGTGCGGACACCGCTGCATCGCCCCGGCGGGCAAGGGCAGCATCAAAGGCGGCAGGGTTGTCACGGATGGCGCGGATATCGTGCATGGGGGTGGTCCTTGAAATTCGAGTCGGTCTGGGTGCGTTATGCCCCAATCCATTGGGTTGGGGTAGGTCTGCTTCACCTATCAAGAATGAGTGTGCGCAGAAACCTTAATACCCACCCTGTTAATCCCCTATCTCGCCTTGCAAAGCTGCGGCACCCCGCTTAGGTTCTGCCAAAATTCGCGGGCCTTTTTACGGGCGCTGTGACAGCCACATCAAAAAGGACAACCTCCATGCAAGGCATCCAGCAATTCGTGCCACTTATCCTGATTTTCGGGATCATGTATTTTCTGCTCATCCGTCCGCAGCAGAAGAAAGTGAAGCAACATCAGGCAATGGTGGCCGCATTGCGCCGGGGTGATCAGGTTGTGACCCAAGGCGGGATGATCGGCAAAGTGGTCAAGGTCAAAGACGACGGCGAAATCGAAGTTGAGATTGCCGATGGTGTGAAGGTGCGCATTGTCCAGTCGACAATCGCCACTGTGGTTTCCAAGACCGAACCCGCAAAATAAACCCGCCCCTCTGGCCCAGTTAAAAAGGCGGAACCATGCTTCAGATTGATCTGTGGAAGCGGATTTTGATCGCGTTGACCTGTGCGCTGGGCTTGTGGATGGCCCTGCCCAATGCGTTTTATTCGCCGGTTGAGCAGCACAATGATGCGATCAAGGCGATTGAGATTGCGGGCTCCACGCCAGAGTTGGAAGCGCAAAAGGCACTCTGGCCGGAATGGATGCCATCGGGCCTCGTCAATCTTGGCCTGGATTTGCGCGGTGGTGCGCATCTGCTGGCCGAAGTGAAAGTCGCTGATGTATATGCCAGCCGGATGGAGGCATCCTGGCCCGAAGTGCGGGATGCCCTGCGCGGTTTGACGCCCGTGCGCCGCCAGCAATCGCCCGAGGGCGAGTTGCGGGTGCGTTTGAACGATCCGACAAAGATGCAGGAAGCGTTGGAAATTGTGCGCGGTCTGGCGCGGCCGGTGACCACGCTGACCGGCACAGGGTCAAACGATATCGACGTGAGCGGCGATCAGGGTGTCATAACCGTGACCCTTTCGGACGCCGAAAAACAGGCCACCGATGAGCGCACGATGCAGCAATCGTTGGAAATCATCCGCCGCCGCATTGATGAGGTCGGCACCCGTGAACCGACCATTCAGCGCCAAGGGTCAGACCGTATTCTGATACAGGTGCCCGGTGTCGGTTCAGCCGCCGAGCTGAAAGCGATCATCGGGACAACGGCACAGCTGACCTTCAGTCCGGTGGTAAGCCGGGGGTCTGATGCAAATGCCAATCCCGGCATCGGCAACGCGCTGTTGCCTGCAGCGGACGAAGAGGGTGTGTATTACATCATCGAATCCGCCCCCGTGGTCACCGGCGAAGAACTGGTCGACGCGCAGCCGTCCTTTGATCAGAATGGATCACCTGCGGTGAATTTCCGGTTCAACACATCCGGTGCGCGCAAGTTTGGCGATTATACCGCCGACAACATTGGCGCACCTTTTGCGATTGTGCTGGACGACGAAGTGATCAGCGCGCCGACCATCCAGAGCCATATTCCGGGTGGTTCGGGCATTATCACCGGACGTTTTTCTGTTGAGGAATCGACCAACCTCGCCGTGCTGCTGCGCGCCGGTGCATTGCCGGCCGGTCTTGAGTTTCTCGAAGAACGCACCATTGGTCCAGAGTTGGGGCAAGACAGCATTGATGCGGGCAAGGTCGCCACGATGGTAGCCTTTGCCGCTGTGCTGTTCTTCATGTGGGTCAGCTATGGTTTGTTTGGCATCTTCGCGAACATCGCGCTGATCGTTAACGTCGGTATCCTGTTCGGCATTCTAAGCATGATTGGGGCCACGCTGACCCTGCCGGGCATTGCGGGTATCGTTTTAACCGTCGGGATGGCCGTGGATGCCAACGTGCTGATTTTCGAACGTATCCGCGAGGAACTGAAAACCGCCAAAGGGCCGGCACGGGCCATCGCCCTTGGCTATGAAAAAGCGTTGTCAGCCATTATCGACGCCAACATCACCACGCTCATTACGGCAGTTATTCTTTTTGCCATGGGCTCTGGTCCGGTGCGCGGCTTTGCCATCACACTGGGACTGGGCATCATCACATCCGTCTTTACAGCCATCTTTGTCACCCGCTTGATGGTGGTCATCTGGTTCGAATGGCGGCGTCCAAAAACGATTGAGGTCTGACATGCGTTTGCGATTGTTTAAGGACGACACGAGCTTTGATTTCTTCAAACGCTGGAGGCTGTGGCTGGGTATTTCCGGGGTTATGATGATCGTGGCCTTTGGGTCGTTCATGCTACAAGGCCTGAATTTTGGCATCGACTTTCGCGGAGGCACGACCATTCGGTCAGAAAGCCCGCTCCCCGTTGATATTGGCGTCTATCGCGGTGCGATGGACGCGCTCGATCTGGGCGATATCACCATCACCGAAGTGTTCGATCCGTCATTTCGTGACGACCAGAATGTCGCGATGATCCGCATACAGGCTCAGGATGAACAAGAGGCAGTGACAGTCGAAGTCATTGAGGCGGTTGAGGCGGCGTTGAAACAGGTCCGCCCCGATATCAAGTTTATCTCGGTGGAATCCGTTGGCCCCAAGGTCTCTGGTGAATTGATCCAAACTGCTGTTATCGCGGTGGTTTTGGCAATTGGTGCGGTCCTGATCTACATCTGGCTGCGCTTTGAATGGCAGTTTGCTGCAGGCGCGGTTCTGGCGCTGGTGCACGACGTTTTGCTGACCATCGGTATCTTTTCCGAACTGCAGATCCGGTTCGATCTGGCCATCATTGCGGCCTTGCTGACCATTGTCGGGTATTCGTTGAACGACACGGTGGTGGTCTTTGACCGGGTCCGCGAAAACCTGCGCAAATATAAAAAACGCCCCCTCAACGAGGTGCTGAACCTCAGCATCAACGAGACGATGAGCCGGACATTCATGACCTCGTTCACCACCTTGCTGGCGCTGATCGCGCTCTTTGTGCTGGGCGGTGATGTGATCCGTGGGTTTGTTTTTGCGATGATCTGGGGTGTGATCGTCGGGACCTATTCGTCGATCTTTGTGGCCTCGGCGATCCTGCTGTATTTCGGCGTCAAACGCGACTGGACCAAGCAGGACCCCAACGCAGGCAACCAATACGCTAATATAGATGCTTGATGCCATTCAATCGGCCCTGTCCACGGACGGGCTGATCTGGTTGGTTCTGGCAGTATTTATCGCAGGACTGGTGCGCGGCTTCGCGGGCTTTGGCAGCGCGATGATCATCATGCCGGTTGCATCCTCCATCCTGTCGCCTGTCGAGGCGGTGATTTTCCTGGTTGCTGCTGAAATGCTTGGCCCCTTGCCAAATCTGCCGGCTGCATGGCGCGAAGGGCGGCCGCGTGACGTGGGCGTGCTGATGATCGGCGCGGTGATTGCCCTGCCAATCGGCCTATTGTGCCTAAGCCTGATCAACCCGCTGATCTTTGGTTGGATCATCTCAATCGCAGTGATTATCCTGCTGATCCTGACCGTCTCGGGCTGGCGGTACAAAGGCACGCTGTCGCGTGGTCTGACCATTGCGACGGGGGCATTGGGTGGTTTTATGACCGGGTTCGCGGGCATTCCCGGCCCCCCAGTTATCATGCTCTATATGGCCAGCCAACTGCCGATCTGGGTGATCCGCGCGAATTTTCTGCTTTATTTGCTGGCGATTGATCTGGTGCTGTTTCCCGTGCTCTGGCTGTCGGGATTGATGGTTTGGAAGATTGCATTGCTCGGATTGATGGTCGGTATCCCCAATCTGATTGCCAATGTGATCGGGGCGCGGCTTTTTGACCCGCAAGCCGAACGGGTTTTTCGCAATGTGGCCTATGTCGTGATCGCCTGTTCGGCTATCATTGGCCTGCCATTGTGGAAAGGATAACCGATGCGCCTGCATGAGATCGTATTCACAGATGCCAAGCCAGTTGATGGCTATGGTCCGGGGTTTTTCCGTATTGGCGGGCAGGTGATCAAGGGGCCCGTGGTGGCGGGGCCGATGGGCACGCAAACATGGGGTGGCTTTGAGGATGCCGAGATGCTGCTGGGGTTGGCGGGGCAAATTGATGTGCTATTTGTTGGCACCGGCGCAGATATCGCGCATCTGCCGGATGCCTTGCACCAGAGGCTGACCGAGGCCGGCATCGCCGCTGAGACCATGTCATCGCCCGCCGCCTGTCGCACCTATAATGTCCTGCTCAGCGAAGGCCGCCGGATTGCGCTGGCTGTCCTGCCGGTTTGAGCACGCGCGTTGACGCCGCAATGAACGCTTTTGGCCTGCGCTGCGATGCGATACTGCTGACCCATGACATTGCGCGTTGATAACCTGACCCTCGCGCGGGGGGGTATTCCTGTTTTGACGGGGCTGGGTTTTGAGCTGGCCCCAGGCACAGCGCTGATTGTGCGTGGGCCAAACGGGGCGGGAAAGACGACATTGCTGCGCACGATTGCCGGGCTGCAACCCAGTCTGACCGGGCAGATCACCGGCGCGCAGGATCAGATTGCCTATGCCGGTCATGCCGATGGGCTCAAGGCGATGCTGAGTGTGACCGAGAACCTCAGCTTTTGGGCGGCGGTCTTTGGGCAGGGCCGCATTGATGCCGCCCTGGACGCTTATGCGCTGCGGCCGCTGGCAGACCGATTGGCCGGGACATTGTCCGCAGGGCAAAAGCGGCGGCTGGGTCTGGCGCGATTGTTGGTGACAGGGCGTCCCATCTGGGTGCTGGACGAGCCAACAGTGTCCCTCGACGCCGAGGCCACGCGCATGTTTGCAGACGCGGTGCGCGCGCATTTGGGACAGGGGGGATCGGCCCTTATTGCAACACATGTTGATCTGGAACTAGAGGCCGACGTGCTGGATGTAACCGGCTACCGGGCCACGCACAGAACCCGCGCCGGCGCAAGCGACGAGGCATTTTTGTGATTGCCTTGCTGATACGCGACCTGCGGCTGGCGTTCCGCGCGGGCGGCGGCTTTGGCCTTGGGCTGGCGTTCTTCCTTATTGTCACGGTGCTGGTGCCTTTCAGCGTGGGTCCGCAGGCGACGTTGCTGGGCACCATCGCGCCGGGCGTGCTGTGGCTTGGCGCGCTCTTGGCGTGCCTTTTGTCGCTCGACCGGTTGCTGGCTCTGGATTACGAGGATGGCACCCTTGATCTGCTGGTCACAGCACCGTTGCCGCTGGAGGCGGCGGTCAGCATCAAGGCCTTGGCCCATTGGCTGACCACCGGGTTGCCCTTGGTTCTGGCAGCACCTGTGCTGGGCATATTGCTGAACCTTCCAACAACTGGTTATGGCTGGCTGGTGCTGTCCTTGGCGCTTGGCACACCTGCGCTGTCGGTGATCGGCACCTTTGGGGCCGCCCTCACCGTTGGTATCAAACGCGGGGGATTGCTGATGTCGTTGCTGGTGCTGCCGCTCTATGTGCCGACGTTGATTTTTGGCGCTGAGGCCGCGCGCCAAGGGGCCGCTGGGCTGGACGCGACCACCCCAATATTGATGCTCGCGGGGATCACCTTTGCCACCATTGCGATGATGCCTTTTGCCTCTGCCGCGGTGTTGCGGATGGGCCTGCGATGAGCGCGGCCATTTGTCCATTGAGCGCGGCGCGCCAGAGGGGTAGATAAGCGCCATGTCCCTTTGGCAATATGCAAATCCGGTCAAGTTTCTGGCGCTGAGCGCGCGGGTGCAGCCCTATGTCTGGGCAGCGGCGGTGATCTGCGTTGCGGTGGGGTTGATCTGGGGCTTTTTCGGCACGCCCGAAGATGCCCGGCAAGGGGCCACGGTCAAGATCATCTATCTGCATGTGCCTGCCGCCCTGATGGCGATCAATGCGTGGTTCATGATGCTGATTGCCTCGCTGATCTGGTTGATCCGGCGCCACCACGTGAGTGCGCTGGCGGCCAAAGCGGCGGCACCTGTCGGCATCGTGATGACGGTGATCGCGCTTATCACAGGCGCACTCTGGGGCCAGCCTATGTGGGGCACATGGTGGGCGTGGGATCCGAGACTGACTTCATTCCTGATCCTGTTTCTGTTTTATCTGGGCTACATCGCCCTATGGGAAGCGGTTGAGGATCCCGACACTGCGGCGGACCTCACTTCGGTGCTGTGCCTTGTCGGATCGGTCTTTGCGGTGCTGTCACGCTATGCGGTCAAGTTCTGGAACCAAGGGCTTCATCAGGGAACATCGGTGCCGGTGGCCACAGGCGGGCGCACAGTTGCAGATGTATTTTTCTATCCCCTACTGGTCAGCATGGTGGGCTTTGGATTGTTGTTTGTGGCGCTGGTGATTTACCGCACCGGAACCGAGATACGTTTGCGCCGGACAGCTGCCTTGCTGGCGCGGGCGGGCAGGGAGGTATGATGCCGGAGCTGGGAAAATATGCATTTGAAGTGTTGTCGGCCTATGCCGCCTCGCTTGCGCTTTTGGGACTTTTAGTTGTCGTGACATTGCGCCGGGGAAAAGCCGCTCAGGCGGCCCTTGCGCGCGCAGAGGCGGAGGCAAAGGCAAATGGCTAAAATCCGACCGCTGATGATCGCCCCGCCCGTGATCTTTGCCGCATTCGTGGCCCTTGCGGCAGTCGGCATGTTTCGCGACGACCCTGAAGGGTTGCCGTCAACCCTGGTAGGTCAGCTGGCACCGGCATTGCCCAATGCGCCCCTTTCCAATTTTCCAGCTCCCGCACCGGATGCCCTCACCTCAGGTGAGGTAACATTGGTGAATTTCTGGGCCAGCTGGTGCCCACCTTGCCGCGCCGAACACCCCAAACTGCTGCAAATGCAGGCCGAAGGGATTGCGATCATTGGCGTGAATTTCAAAGACACCGAAAGTGCCGCCACGAAATACCTGCGCGATGATGGCAATCCATTTGTCGCTGTGGGATTTGATCCGCAAGGGCGAACCGCGATCAACTGGGGCGTCACCGCCCCCCCAGAGACTTTTATCGTGGGGCCAGATGGTATTGTTTTGTTCCGCTTCGCCGGTCCTTTGGTAGGCAGCGACTATGAACAGCGGTTCCTACCGGCGTTGACCAAAGCCCTGGAGCAATAAAAAAGGCCCCGAATTACCCTCGGGGCCTTTGTTCTTGTAAATGTGCAGATTTACTCCGCAGCGATGGCACCGCCTTTGGCCAGATCGCGCAGCACATAATGCAGCACGCCACCGTGTTCGATATATTCAATCTCGATCGCGGTATCGATGCGGCATTTGATGGCGATCTCTTTAATCGAACCGTCCGCCATGGTGATTTTGCATGGCACTTCCTGCAGCGGCTTGATCGTATCCAGACCAGAGATCGACACCGTTTCCTCACCTGTCAGGCCGAGCGATTTGCGGGTGTCGCCGCCGGTGAATTCAAACGGAATCACGCCCATCCCGACAAGATTGGAGCGGTGGATGCGCTCGAAATTTTCGGCGATCACGGCCTTGACCCCCAGCAGGGCCGTACCCTTGGCCGCCCAGTCACGCGATGACCCGGCACCGTATTGTTCACCGCCAAAGATGACCAGTGGTGTGCCGGCATCCTGATAGGCCATTGCCGCCTCAAAGATCGAGGTCTGTTTGCCATCGGGGCCGCGTGTATACCCGCCCTCGACACCATCCAGCATCTCGTTCTTGATCCGGATGTTGGCAAAGGTGCCGCGCATCATCACTTCGTGGTTGCCACGGCGCGACCCATACGAGTTGAATTCACGCACCGGTACCTGCCGTTCAACCAGATACTGACCGGCGGGTGTGCTTTCCTTGAACGATCCCGCAGGCGAGATGTGGTCGGTGGTGATCATGTCACCCAAGAGCGCAAGCACCTTAGCACCTTCAATGTTGGTGATCACACCGGGGTCCTTGCCCATCCCCTGGAAATAGGGCGGGTTCTGAACATAGGTGGACTGTGGCGGCCAATCATAGGTCTGGCTGTCCGTGGTCTCAACGGCCTGCCATTTGTCATCGCCCTTGAACACATCGGCGTATTTTGTCTGGAACGCCTCGCGGGTGACGGTTTGTTGCACCAGATCGGCAACTTCTTTGGAGGTGGGCCAGATGTCCTTGAGATAGACATCGTTGCCGTCCTGATCCTGACCCAAAGGCGCACCCGTAAGGTCGTGGTTCATATCCCCGACCAGCGCATAGGCGACAACCAGCGGTGGTGACGCGAGGTAGTTGGCGCGCACGTCCGGGCTGATCCGGCCTTCAAAGTTGCGGTTCCCGGACAGGACCGAGGTGCCGATCAAATCATAGTCATTGATCGCCTTGCTGATCGCCGGTTCCAGCGGGCCAGAGTTGCCGATGCAGGTTGTGCACCCGTAGCCAACAAGGTTGAACCCGATGGCATCAAGATCCTCTTGCAGACCAGCAGCCTCAAGGTAATGCGAAACAACCTGCGATCCCGGTGCCAGCGAGGTTTTGACCCAAGGTTTGCGGGTCAGGCCAAGCGCGCGGGCTTTGCGCGCCACAAGGCCGGCCCCGATCATCACATAAGGGTTCGACGTATTGGTGCAGGACGTGATTGATGCGATCACGATTGAACCGTCGTGCAGTTGATAATTGCCGTCCTCAGTCGCGACATAGCCGCGCTTGTGGTTGCCCTCATCGCCGGGAATATCGCGCGGCTCGGGCTGTCCGCCTTCACCTTCCCAAGTGATTTCCTGCGCCGCAGAGGCGTCTTTGCCGGACCGGACACCTTTGACGTATTCGGCAAAGGCCGTATGCGCGGTGTCGAGCGCGATGTAATCCTGTGGCCGCTTCGGGCCAGAGATCGCGGGGACGATGGTGCCCATATCGAGGCTCAGCGTATCGGTATAGATCGGCGCGTAATCGTCGTCGCGCCACAGACCATTTGCCTTTGCATAGGCTTCGACCAACGCGATGCGGTCTTTTTCACGTCCCGTGGTGGTCAGATACCGCAGTGTTTCCTTGTCGATCGGGAAAAAGCCGCAGGTGGCCCCATATTCAGGTGCCATGTTGGCAATTGTTGCACGGTCCGCCAATGGCAGCGTGTCCAGACCGGCACCGTAGAATTCGACGAATTTACCAACCACGCCCTTTTCACGCAGCATTTCAACAACCTTGAGTACAAGGTCGGTACCGGTGGTGCCTTCCTTCATCTCGCCTGTCAGCTCAAACCCGACAACTTCGGGGATCAACATGGAAATCGGCTGACCCAGCATCGCGGCTTCGGCCTCGATCCCGCCAACACCCCAGCCCAGAACGGCGGCACCGTTGACCATTGTCGTATGGCTGTCTGTACCAACCAGTGTATCAGGATAGGCAACCATTTCGCCGTTCTGGTCCTTGTCCGACCATACTGTTTGGCTCAGATATTCAAGGTTCACCTGATGGCAGATACCGGTTCCGGGGGGGACGACGCGGAAATTGTTGAACGCTTTTTGTCCCCATTTGAGGAACGTATAGCGTTCGATATTGCGTTCGTATTCGCGGTCCACATTCATCTGAAACGCGCGCGGATTGCCAAATTCGTCGATCATGACAGAGTGGTCAATGACAAGATCAACAGGGTTCAGCGGGTTGATCTTTTCCGGATCGCCACCCAATGCAACCAGCCCGTCGCGCATCGCAGCCAGATCAACGACCGCTGGAACACCTGTGAAATCCTGCATCAGAACGCGGGCAGGGCGGTAGGCAATCTCGCGTGGGCTCTTGCCACCCTTGGCTCCCCATTCGGCAAACGCCTTGATGTCGTCGACAGTAACCGTCTTTCCATCCTCAAACCGCAACATATTTTCAAGCACAACCTTGAGCGCGGCGGGCAGTCTGGAAAAATCACCCAGTCCGGCTTCCTCTGCGGCAGGTATCGAATAATACGCGATCTTCTGATCGCCTGCGGTGAGCGTTTTGCGGGTTTTGGCGGTGTCCTGACCAACTTGGATCGTCATGGAGTGGCTCCTTGCACTGGTGATGGGTGGCAGTTGCTTGTTGCGTAGATGCCATTATGGTCCCCGCTATTCAACTGCTATTCAGTCAATATCACAGCCAATGTATACCATTGTGTACCGAATTTGAAGCAAAGTTCATCATCAAGGTCTCAAGAAACGTTGATTGGTCATTACAAAGATTGAACGTTAGGCATGAAGGACGTTGAACAACAATCATTGGAATCACATGAAAATCGCCGCACTTGCCCTTGCCGCCATTACTGCCCTGAACATTGGGACACCGCTTGTCGCGCAAAATTATCCGGTGGTTGTTGAACTTTATACCTCTCAGGGATGTTCGTCATGTCCGGCTGCGGACGCGCTTTTGCATGAATTGGCCGACCGCGATGATGTCATCGCCCTGGCGTTGCACGTGGATTATTGGGACTACATCGGGTGGACAGACGAATTTGGCGATCCAGCCCATGCCGATCGCCAACGCGCCTATGCCAATGCCGCACAGCGCCGGTCAATTTACACGCCCGAGATGGTAGTGCAGGGGCAAACCGATATCGTCGGGGCAAAAGCAATGGCGCTATCCAAAGCGATTTCGCACCATGCTCAGGAAACGCCGCGCGTCGGGCTGGATATCTCGCGCGATGGTACGAACCTGAATATTGCGGCGCAAATGCTCGGGGCGGTGAAGGGGCCGATGACAGTGCATATGCTGCGCTACACGCCGCGCCGGGTGACAGAGATAAAGCGTGGTGAAAATGCCGGCAAAACCATTGAATACGCCAATATCGTTGAAGGCTGGCAGGTTCTGGGCACCTGGGATGGGGCAACACCGCTGGCGATGGCCGCTGCTGCTCCGGGCGACAAACCTGCGGTCGTCATCATTCAGGTACAAGGCGCAGGCCCTATTCTGGCGGCCGCCCGGCTAAGATAGCGCAGCGGTTCCACAACGAGACGCGGTCCCGGTTAGGGTTCGTGGCTGCGCCAGCGACGATGGACCCAGAACCATTGATCGGGATTTGCGCTGATCCGCGATGACAAGCTGTCATTGAGGGCTTGGGTCATGGTGGTCGCGTCCGAATGCGGCACAGGGCTTTCCAAAATACAGTCAAAGTTCAGCCCATCGGGTTTCCTGATGCTGTAAAACGGGATCAGCAGGGCGTTGTAACGCAAAGCTAGCTCTGCGGCTGAGGGGGCGGTGCGTGCCGGTTCACCCATAAAATCCAGGATCGGTGCAAATTGTACGTGCTGATCGAAGAGCAACACCAATTGCCCTCCGTCTTTGAGGTGGCGCACAAACCCGGCAGTGCCCTTGCGGCCTTGCGGAAAAACCGGGCCACCGAAACGCTTCATTGTTTTGACGTAATGGGCATTGAAATAAGGGTTTTTCATATCGCGGTAGAGGCCGCCAATATCAAAACCACGGGCAACCAAGGCAGCACGTGTTGCCTCGTAATTCCCAAAATGACCAGTGACAAGGATCACGGGCTGCCCCTTGGCCGCCGCTTTTTCCAGCGCGTCAAAGCCCGGTCCCTGCGGTGTGTTCTTAGCCATCCTTTCAGGAAAATCATGGGCCGAATAATTCTCAATGAAGGTGCGGCCAACGTTGTTGAGGCAGCGTGATGCAATGGCGCGCCGTTCCGCTGTGGGCAGCTCTGGCCAGATCAGGTCGAGATTGATTAATGCGCGTCTGCGGTATCCGGCCATCGGGCCAAGTATATGCTGGACCAGCCAGCCGACCGCACGGACCCGCGATGCATAGGGCAGCATCAATGCAATTCGGATCACGCCCACTATCAACGCATTGCTCAGATAATGGCCGGTCTTGCGCATCAGACTGGCGGATGGGACGGTTGGGTGCGACATAAGCCTCGACGGGGAAAACAGATAGCGCAGACATATCCGCTGTCTTGGCCCTCAACAAGGCGCTGCCGACCCTATTCTTCATCCTCTTCGATCACCAGCAACAGATCACCGGATTGCTCCATCTGCCTGATCACCGTGACAATGTCTGCCATCGCTGTTTCGGCATCGGCTGGTTTGACGCTGCCGGCTTCTGTTATGTCCTCGCGCAATTGATCGGCCATGCGCCCAGACATGTTTTCAAGGATGTATTCCAAGGTTGCGCCGTTTCCGGCCGCTTCCGCCCCCGCAAGTGCGGTAATCAATTGGGCCGGATCGACCTCCCGCAGAACCCGCGGAATGTCGCGCGGCGCTATGCGCTTGGGAATATTGGCAAAGGTAAAGATCGCCCTGCGCACCGCATTGGCAAACCCCATGTCGGTTTCATCCAGCCCGGTCAAAACGTCATCCCGGGTCAGGGTCGTTGATGAGTTCAGGATCGCGCCCACCCGCTCAACCGGGTCAATGTCGAAGGCGCGGACCGGTTGCGCATCCAACTGGCTGGCCAGTGACAGCCCGATCCGGTCGACCGCATCCGGCGTGACCGCGCCCGTCAGCGACACCGCGTAGGTTATGCGCCGGGCCTGCGGGCCGGGCAAGCGGCCCAACAGATCCGCAGCCAGGGCCACGGGCAATTTGGACAACATAACAGCGGCCACCTCGATGCTTTCATGCTCCAGAACCGGCAGCAATCGTTCTGGCCCCAGTTCCTTCAGGCGGTCCCACGGATCGCCGGCCTGTCGCACGCCCGCTTCTTTGCGCAGGCGCGCCGCGGTTTGGCGGCTGATGGTGCCGTCCAGCGCATCAAGAGCACCGGCAATGCCATCAGGAAACGACAGGCCGATCCGTTCCACCTCGTCAGAGAATTCCGCCACCACAGCCGCCAATGTGTCCCGGTCAACCACGCGCATGTTACCCATCTGATGTGTCAGATTGGCCTGCAATTCGTCCGGCAGATCCTCAAGCGGAATGTCGGCCCCTTCGTTGAGCAGTAAACGCACGACGATTGCGGCCTTGGCACGCTTGCTCAATAACGCAGAAACGCCGCCCCCCATCGAAGTGGAAAGCGGCGCGAAATTGCCCATGGGTACCATGTCGTTCATCGTTTGCCTGACCCCTTTTGCCTGAGGTCTTTAATGGCAGGCAATCATGAAAAAAGGTTTAGGAGCTTTGGCAAATTTTAGTAGGTATAGGTCTGGCCCGTCGCAATTGCGGTGCGCAAGGATGCCTCGGCCCATGTGCCGCCGCCGCCATGCGCGCGAATGGCCCGCAATTGCACCAGGGCATCGGCAATCTTCCCCTGCTCAACCAACCCCTGACCCATGTAGGACCGCGCCAGAATATTTGCGGGGTTAACCGCCAGGGCCTTAGAATAATAGCCCATCGCCACATCCATGCGGCCCATCTTGCGGTTGGTGAACCCCAGATATGTCAAGGTGCGGTCATCGGACTGCGGCATGGCCGCCAACACAGTCTGTGCATCGATATACCGCCCGGCATGGGTTAATTCGCGCACAGTTTCATAAAGCGTGTCGACATCAAGATTGCCCTCCTGAGCGGCGACGCATTTTTTGGATTTCTTATCATAGACTTGACCGTCTTCGCATTTTGGCTTTGACGGTGCACCTCCGTCTCCACCTGCGGCCAAAAGGCCTGTTGGCAGAGCAAGGGTGAGGGCAGTGGCGATCAAGATACGCATGAAATAACTCCAGATAATCAAGCTCGTGTTAGCAAAAAACATAGCATGTTTGCATACCCGGTAAAGGGGAGGCTGCTGTTAACGCTTCACAATTGCGTTTGGTCTGGGACGTTTTATCTGGGCTTAGGTTAAGTGGTCGCGTCCACAACGCAGGTGCCTGATGCCGCATCATAACTGCTGCCTTCGGTACAGGACATCGCTTGTTTGTCGTGCTGGCAACCGGCCGCAAAAGACAATGCGGGTGTCAGGGCCAGTGCAAGGGCCACACATGCAAGTCTCAGTTTCATTATACTACTCCTTTGATGTGCATTAGGCGGATCATACAGAATCCGCCCCCATTTTCAAAGCAGATTAACGCGGTTGAGTCGGGGTTGCCGTACCGATCAATCGCCAAACACGCGGGCAAAGATCGTGTCCACATGTTTGGTGTGATAGCCAAGGTCGAATTTCTCTTCGATTTCGGCGGGCGACAGGGCGGCCAGAACCTCGTCGTCTCCCAAAAGTTCGGTTTTGAAATCCGCACCATGTTCCCAGACCTTCATCGCATTGCGCTGAACCAGCTTATAGCTGTCCTCGCGGCTGACACCCGCCTGGGTCAAGGCCAACAGAACCCGTTGCGACATCACAAGACCGCTGAATTTATTCATGTTGGCCAGCATGTTGTCGGGATAGATCAACATCTTATCGATCACCCCGGTCAGACGGTGCAGCGCAAAATCGAGCGTGATCGTTGTGTCAGGGCCGATCGCACGCTCAACGCTTGAGTGGGAAATGTCGCGCTCATGCCAAAGTGTCACGTTCTCCATCGCCGGGATGACTGCCATGCGAATGGTGCGGGCCAGCCCGGTCAGGTTTTCGGTTAGTACCGGGTTTTTCTTGTGCGGCATCGCTGAGGAGCCTTTTTGCCCGGCTGAAAAGAATTCGGCACCCTCAAGCACTTCGGTGCGCTGCATGTGGCGCACTTCGGTCGCGACGTTCTCGATGGAACTTGCAACCACGCCAAGGGCTGCAAAAAACGCAGCGTGGCGGTCGCGGGGGATCACTTGCGTGCTGATCGGTTCGGGCGTCAGGCCCAGTTTTTCACAAACATGTGCCTCAACGGCCGGGTCGATATTGGCGAATGTGCCAACGGCCCCGGAAATGGCACCGGTCGAAATCTCTTCGCGGGCGGTTTTCAGACGCCGCATGTTACGGTCCATCTCCGCATAAAATCGTGCAAAAGTCAGGCCCATGGTGGTCGGCTCGGCGTGGATGCCGTGGCTGCGGCCCACGCGCAGCGTGTCCTTGTGTTCCATTGCGCGGCGTTTCAGCGCCGCCAACAGCAATTCCATATCCGCAATCAGGATGTCGGCGGCGCGCACCAGCTGCACATTGAAACAGGTGTCCAGCACATCAGATGAGGTCATCCCCTGATGGACAAAACGTGCCTCATCGCTGCCCACATGTTCGGCCAGATGGGTCAGAAACGCGATGACGTCATGCTTGGTGACGGCCTCGATCTCATCAATCCGGGCGACGTCAAACTGCACGTCTTTGGCTTTCCAGACCGCATCGGCATTGGCGCGCGGAATCACGCCCAGATCGGCCATCGCGTCACAGGCATGTGCCTCGATTTCGTACCAGATGCGAAATTTGGTTTCCGGGGACCAGATGGCGACCATATCAGGACGGGAATAACGGGGGATCATCGGGCACACACTTTCTGAGACTGTTTCTGGGGTCAAATGGGCAATAGACTGACGGGGGGGCAAGGACAAGCGCCCAGCGGGAGCATCCGGCAACAAGCCCGCTTCTAGGCGATCATGTCCTTGGAACGCGCCGTATCGAATGGTCTTTTGATCCATGCCTGCAAGGCAAATTCCTGCTGACACCTTGGATTTGACACTAAATTGCCTTTCTTTTGCACCAAATCAGGTACAACGTTCTTGGAAAATAGGAGAGAATTATGCGCGTTACAGCACTTTTGGCGACTGCTGCACTGATCCTTGGTGCGCCAGTCCTGACCGATCAGATCACCAACAACACCCACGCTGCGGCCTTTGCCAAGGGTGGCAACGGTGGCGGTAACGGCGGCGGCGGAAACGGCGGTGGAAATGGCGGCGGCAAAGGGGCCGATAAGGGCGGCAACTCTGGCGGCAAGAGCGCGGGCAACGGGCGCAGTAAGGCCAGCAGCGGGAACGTCAAAAAGTCCTCAGGCCGGTCCATTGCGCGGTCTTGGGGGCAGGGGTCGAAAGTCTCCAAGTCTCAAGGGAACAAATCTCAAGCCAGCAAGAGTACCCGCAGCAACAGTTCAGTCAAAACCGCGACGACCAATTCAAAGCGGCCTCCTGAACTGGCACCTCGGACCAAGAACCTGCATGCGCAGCTGAAGGGGCTCAATTCGCTTAATCGCAACATCAACGGCTTGATGAATTCATCCGACCCCAAGATGGAGGGCTTTCGCGATTTCGTAGAGGCCAGCGCCGAAAACGCTGCTGCGGAGTTGGCCTTGGAAGAGGCGATTGCGAACTATGCAACGCTTTCGGATGACCTTGCACAATCGCTGGATCTTCTGGGCCTCGACGTTCCGACAACGCAGGATGAATTCGACGCGCTGTCAGCCACGATTGCCGATATTGCGAACACCGCAGCACCGCAAGAAGTTGACTTTACGGCTGCCGATGGCACTGTTGATCTGGACGCTTACGACAAAGCCGTATCCGATTGGACCGGTGATGTGACCGCGGCCACTGCGGCACTTGGTCAGGTCGACGCAACCAGTGCCGGTTTCTCTGCCCTGCAGGATGCCGAGACAGAGGTCGAAACGACAGCCATCGCATCTTCGGAAGAGGCGATGATTGATGCCATCGTGGCGGGCATGAACGCTACGGGTAACTCCACCTACACTGCTGAAGATATCACACCCGAGATGGTTGATTGGGTTGGTGAAAAACTTGGTGTCGGTGAGGACCAGACTGGACTGATTGACGATTATATCGCGCAGCAGGACGAGCCATCGGTCACGACCGCCATCACGCCAGAGGAAGATGAAATCCTACCCGTCGATGAGACCACATTGGTCTTGGCCGACTAAAACAGCTTCCCGAAACCGAATGGCACGGCCTGCAAAGGCCATGCCATTCAGATTACAGGAAATTCACGACAACAGCCGCCCTTATTTGACCCGCAACGCATTGAGAGCGTCGCGGTTGCGGCAATATTCCGGTGCCTCATCCAAATGGTCGTTTGAGCGCTGCAATTTTGCACATGCCACCGGGTCGCTACATCCTGTGCACTGCAGCACCATCGACCGATATTCCTGTGCCGCCTGTTCCGGGTTGGTTTGAGCAAGCGCGCCCAGATCAACATCCATCCGTTCGGTCAGGCCGAACATGAGATCCGCACTTTTGCCGATCTTCGAAAAAATTGCCATTGGTCGCTCCACTTCACGTCCGAAACCATTTGTCGGTGAATGGCAGTTTGCCGTGTTTCCGGCAAGAATTCCTTGATCTTGATCAAATGGGGCGATTTTTGGGGCCCGATGGCCGCTAAGCTGGCCCGTCCACGAGTTCGGTCAGCACCTCAGATGACCGCTCAAGCGTGCGATGTACCGGGCATTTATCCGCAATCTCAAGCAAGCGCTGGCGCTGGTCACCGGTCAGATCACCAGTCAGATAGATACGCCTGCGCCAGGTATCGATCTTGTCGCCACTGCCTGTTTCGGCGTCTTGAGCGTGCACTTTATCATGGCAGATATCCACATTGACATGTTCCAGGGGCCAACCCTTTCGCCGGGCATACATGCGGATGGTCATTGAGGTGCAGGCCCCAAGGCCCGCTGAAAGAAAGCCGTAAGGCGACATGCCGCGGTTGGTGCCGCCATAGGCTGCAGGTTCATCGGCCAGGGCATGATGATTGGGGCCGGACATCACGTCTTGCAAATACCCGCTTGGATCAGCCTCAGATACGCGCACAATGCCCTCGGGCGCGCCCGGTGGTGGCGCGGGCGGTTTGAGAGGTAAGTACCTGGCCGCCCAGGTTGCAATCACGTCAGCGGCGTATTCTGCATCCGCCGCGCGGGCGACCAAATGGTCCCCATTATCAAGTGTGACAAAACTCTTGGGATGTTTGGCGGCCAGAAAGATCTGGCTGGCATTGTCAATGCTGACAATCTCATCGCGCGGCGCGTGCAAAATCAGTAGGGCGGCATTCAGTTTGGCAATCGCCGGGGTGAGGGCCCCGCTGGCCACATCTTCGATAAAGCCTTTGCCAATGTTGAACGGCCGCCCACCAAGGCTCACCTCTGCCACGCCATTTGCAATGATCTCTGGCAGGGCATCGGCGAAATTATGGGTCACATGTTCGGGGTCAAAGGGGGCACCGATGGTGGCGACAGCCTTGATCTGGTCCATCTGGCTTGCGGCCTTGAGCACCGCCGCGCCGCCCAGCGAATGCCCGATCAGCAATGAGGGTGGTTTGCCATCCCCATCCAGATACGTGCAGGCCGCGATCAGATCATCGACGTTTGACGTGAACGACGTATTGGCAAATTCACCCTCGGAATGGCCAAGCCCGGTAAAGTCAAACCGCAACACCGCAATGCCCATCCCTGCCAGACGCGCAGCGATACGCCGTGCCGCCGGAATGTCTTTTCCACAAGTAAAACAATGCGCAAAGAGCGCTGTCGCCAAATGCGGCCCATCCGGCATGTCAAGCCGCGCCGCCAGCGTGCTGCCGTCATGGCCGGGAAAAGTGATGCGGTGGGTGGGCATTGCGTACTCCTTTGTGCGTTGCTTCAAAGGGTGGGTGATCGAACAGGGCGGCGCAAGGGCTGTGACAGCCTTCTCACGACCCCGTGACGCGGGAGGCATCGGGTCGTGATGTGCGACCATCAAATCAACCCATCGTTTGCGTGTTCCAAAAGCGCGTTGTAGCAGTTGTCTAACCCTTCTTTCAGAAAGATGCCCCATGACCGACGCGCCAAAATCCCGCCTGCGCCCCGCCACCATCGCCGCCCATGCAGCTGGCACAACAGACAAGGCCAGTGGTGGGGTTGTGCCGCCGGTGCACTTTGCCACGACCTTTGCGCGGGATGCCGATTACCAGCCGGTGAACCCCGACAACGTCTATCTGCGGTCTCACAACGAAAACGTGCGCGTGGCCGAAAAGGTATTGAACGCGCTTGAAGCGGCCGAGGATACCCTGCTTTTTGCCTCGGGCATGGCGGCGATTGCGGCGGTGTTTCGCACCGTACCAAATGGCGCGTCCGTGCTGGTGCAAAGCCAGATTTACTGGGGCACAACCAAGTGGATACGCGACTTTTGCACCCGGCGTCAGATCATGCTGCATGAGATTGAAGCCTCTGATATAAATGCGTTTTCTCAGGCATGTAAGAACCACCGCCCAGCTCTTGCATGGGTTGAGACCCCATCGAACCCTTGGCTGCGGATCACCGATATTGCGGCCACCGCCAAAGCCGCGCATGCGGTGGGCGCAAAACTGATCGTGGACAGCACCGCCGCCAGCCCGGTCCTCAGCCACCCCCTGTCGCTGGGTGCGGACATCGTGATGCACTCGGCAACCAAGGGCATCAACGGCCATTCTGATGTGCTGGCCGGGTCACTGGCAACAGCTGATCCCGATGCCACAATATGGTCGATGATCCGTGAGGACCGCGATTGCGCCGGCGCGGTCCTTGGTCCGATGGAGGCATGGTTGCTGACCCGTGGCATGCGCACGCTGCCGCTCCGGATGCGGGAAATGTCACGCAATGCCATGGCGTTAGCGGAGTTCCTTGCAGACCATCCAAAGGTCGAGGCGGTGCTTTACCCCGGCCTTTCCTCCCATCCGGGCCATGCTGTGGCGGCACGCCAAATGACAGGAGGGTTCGGGCCGCTGTTGTCGTTCATTATTAAAGGTGGCGCACCCGAGGCCCTGCGGGTTGCAGGCCGTTTGCAGGTGTTCCACCGCGCCACATCGCTGGGTGGGGTGGAAAGCCTGGTCGAACACCGCCACACCATTGAGCCGCACACCGGCATCCCCGAAGGGCTGTTGCGGGTATCGGTGGGCATCGAGGATGTGCGGGATTTGGAAGCGGATTTATCACAGGCGCTGGGACAGTAGAGAATCACCGGCTAAGGGTTTGAATTAACCGGGAAAACGGAGCGCTGTTATGTGGCTGTATCACGTCGGTATTGCGTCGGTGGCGCTGGGGGTTTGGGGAGGGGCTAAAGGGGGTCGTGCGTTGGTTTGGGTGGGAATTAAGAGAGGCAACGTTATTTGCTTACTTAGGCCCATACCAGACATTTGTCCCGTCTGTGGCTAAGGTCTGGTTTGAGCCCATTTTACCAAATGCTGCGGGATGCACCAGGGTCAGGAAACAACCGCGAAGCAGTCATTCGAAGATAATCTCTGAGGTTGTCCCTTGATGGATCGGGCCGTTTGAGACTTAAAATCAACAGGTTGGCGGACCTTGTGTGCTTTATGTATGTAACGTGGAATCGCCCTTTGATGCGCTCTGTTGTGTATTATTCTGATTTAACCAGTCGCGGATAATGCAAAAGCACGCTTGGTCTCACATGAATGTGCGTATCTAATGTCTGACTTTTGAAAACATGGGTCGCTTGTGCGGGTATTTTCCCTTGCGACCGATTTGGGCAACCAAGCCGACATTGTCTTTCAGAATCTCTCACGCTTGCGTGAGCAGTGGCGGAGTTTTTATGACTCCTTTCCCACCAAGTCGCGCGGCAGAAATTTGCGCGTGCTCATCTGGTGTTTGGATTACTCAGCCGCCTGACATCGCCACGGATTGCACGATAGACTTTGCTCCCCCACTCTGCATAAATCTTTGGACCAGGGTGAAATCCGTCGGGACTCATCTTTGACACATCAGGTTCGAAGTCCATTTCAATAAAGCGATAATTGGCGCGATTGGCTAAGAGCCTACGCAGCGCGCGATCAAATCGGTGCGCCTGCGCGCCCACCACCCAACGGAGCGGTTGGGGCAGCAACGGAAAATATTGCATCTGGGGAATGCCAGAGACGCAGATTATATCTGGCTGAAACTTGTTTTCGATGACCTGAAGCAAAGTTGAGAAGTGCCTTAGCCAAACCGATAGTGGTACAAGAGTGGTGATGTCATTTACGCCAAGTGAAACTGAAACGACATCAAACTTTTGCTGCTGGCATTGTTTTAACCGGACTATGGAATCCATAGTCGTCGCGCCAGTCTTGGCATCCACTACCCAATGGACGGTGTTTGTTTGTGATAGCCTTTTGCGCATGTGGCCCAGCAGCGCTTCTTCCTGATGCGAGGTGCCAACACCTGCAGCAGAGCTGTCGCCGATAATCAAAAGACGCAGGACCGGCCCTTGTCCACTTACACCGTCGCGGCGACCGACAGGATCGGCCAAGCGCAATGCGGTGAGCCTTACGTTTACGGCTTGAAACGCCAATATCGGAAACAACAGAATTCGCGCCGCAATGTCCAACATCTCAGCCTCCAGAACAGAATATGTTCTCTTGCAAATGCAAGAATGCCCGTCTTTGCTGTATTTCAATGTCCCGCATGATCACCTCGGACAGCTACAGGAATATTTGACGTATTCTTTTTAGGTGAGATCGCTGCGCTTAGAATTGATGATAATCAATTTTGCGCGCGGTTCTTTTCTGAACGAACTCAATGCCGACGTTTGCGGATTTGCGGGTTGTGACGTTTCAGGATCATCCACTGGTCTTAACCGAGAACGAGAACAACCGAGGTAAGACGGGTTAGATGCCGCCATCCTGCTTGCGCCAGCGATAGAATGTCTGTTCCGTTCGCTGCACCTGTCACCTTGAGCACCACCCCAAGGAAAATCTCCAGTCGGGTGGTCCAAACAGGGGTAGCAGTACAGATCCTCCGTTTCCTAGCTAGGCGTGGGCCAATTCAAAGGGGGAGGATCAAAACTGCCCAGGATGTGTTCATTTTCTATACGACCTGCCCAAGATGCTCCAAAGCCTATGGGAAGAATCACAGGGTAGGGGTCGCCCAAGCCTGAGGTGCCGCGCGATTCTCAATCGACCAAGCCTGCAACCTCGCAGGTCGCTTCATCCGGTAGGGCAGTATTCATCGCGCGTCCAAGCCCATAGATGTCAGGATGATCAACAATCTGCCCCAAAGCATTTGGAAACCGCGTGAAATACGCCAGAGTCACCGGTATCGGCGGGGCGGGAGCGTCAAAGGTACGTCGACCATTCGCCAATCGATGCACTTCTGCGATATCCATTCCCAATACAAATGCGACCAGCTGGTCCCATTGCTGAACCCGCACGCAACCATGGGACAAGGCGCGATAGTCCTGATCAAATTTTTCTCGGTGGTTTGTGTCGTGTAAATAGACCAACAACCCCGGCTGTAATCGCACAGCAGCAAGGCCAAGAGGATTGTTCGGACCCGCAGGCCATATACGATCTTTGTATTCGCCGCTGGCAACCATCGAGCGGGTCGGCCGCCATGTCGGACGGAAGCGGACGGATGAGACATAGGTGTTCAATCGCGGTGTGCGGTGCCACGGTGTACCCACGATGACACGGCTGCGCAGCACGGGTATGCCCTGATCGAACGCAATTAGTTCAAAAGCCGGGATGTTGATGAGAATGGCTTTGCCGTCAGGTGGGATCTGATAAGGGACGCCGGCCCTGTCCAATCGGGCTTGAAAGTCATTGCCAGCCACCCTTGCGGGAGTTGCGCAAAACGCCAATAGAATGCCAAGGGCCAATGCGGCGAAGATCCATTTTCGATGTTTCATCAAGGTTTCATTCCCCCCATTCAATGCGCATGTTCAAGGCGCTTCATTGCCGTTTCAGATGCTACTTCTCCGGCCGTTCATAATGGGCTGCGCAGGCATTTTCCTGCCCGCGAATGACCCGTTTACCGTCAAGACGCCCGCCATGTTCTGTGACAACCGTGACTTGTCCTTCAGGCTGATCCGCGCGTTCAAAATAGATCACCACCCAATCGCGGGTTTTTGCGAAACGGTGCGTTGTCGGGCTGTTGGAAAAAAGCGCGGTAAATTGCCATCCGTCCCTTTCGGTGTGCAGGATCGGCAGAACGGCTTCATCGTTCGGATTGAACCGGCGCGGTTTGATTTTGGGCAGCTGATCCAGATTGCTGCGGTATGTCAGGTCAACAGCAA
The DNA here is from genome assembly GCF_042611115.2 of Sulfitobacter sediminivivens. Taxonomy (NCBI): domain Bacteria; kingdom Pseudomonadati; phylum Pseudomonadota; class Alphaproteobacteria; order Rhodobacterales; family Roseobacteraceae; genus Sulfitobacter; species Sulfitobacter sediminivivens. The sequence continues at coordinate 48,690 of NZ_JBHGAR020000011.1, read as the reverse complement.
GAATGTCAGCGACGGATGGTCGCTGTCGATCTATTGGGGCGTGTCGTGGACGTCTGCGCGCCAGCATGTCAGCCAAAGAATGACGCAGGCTTTCGACCCGGCGCGGACCAATCCCCTTGATGGTGGCCAGTCGTCCGTCATAAGCCGCGGCCTCTAGTGCTTCTAATGTTTCAATGCCCAGATCCTCATGGATCTGGCGGGCCAACGCGGGGCCAATCATCGGAACCGTCCGCAGCACCTGCTCAGGGTCGGCCGCACCGCGCAGCCGGTCCAAAACGCCCGATCTACCCGTATCGAGAATTTCGGCGATGGTGGCCGCGATGGATTGTCCGATTGTCGGCAAGTCATCCAGCCCGCGTTTGCCGCCACGTTGATAGTCAAGCCGGACTGGATGGGGCAAGCCGCGCAGGTAATTTGCCGCATCGCGGTAAGCCCGGACGCGGAACAGCGATGCGTTCTGCTGGTCCAGAAGGCGCGCCACTTCATCCAGCTTGTCAGCAACAAAGCGGTTTTCGGACAAAGCGTCGTTCGGTGCAGGTTTGGGAGCCATTATATCCTCCGATCAATTATCTTCCTCACCTTAATTCAGCCGCAAGCGTTCCCTATTGATCGCCATCAATGGGGATCGGGCGCAGAGCGTGCAGAGTGAGGACAGATCAATCTGGGACTGCGCCAGCTTCCCTCAACACGAGTTCAATGCGCAGGGCGGTGTCTGCAATCGAGCCCGCGGCGGAAATGATCGTCCAGTCGTGCGGCGGCGTGTTATTTGCTATTTGCGCCCGAATTACGTCCGCATCAGCGTCAGAGGCATCGCCGCGCCGGGCCGTCGCCCGATCAATCAATATGTCGGGTGGGGCCTCCAGCCAAAACCGATGCAACGCAATGCCGGTGTCCGCTGATATCTTTGTCGCTCTTTCCCTGTCTTCGGGGAGCAGAAAAGTGGCATCAATCAACACGGAATGGCCGGTTTTCAAGATGTTTCGTGCACGTTGAATGATCCTGTCATAGATGGCGGAACGTGCTTGGGGCGTATAGGCGGACGCGCCAAGCCGGGTTCGAAGGTCCGCGCCGCGCATCGCCTTGCGCTCTGTATCGCTGCGCAAAAGAACCGCTCCGGGTGCTGCCCCGATTTGGGGTGCCACTTCTTGCGCCACGGTTGTTTTTCCGCTTCCAGAAAGACCACCAATCAGGACAAGCGCAGGTTCGGGTGGCGACAGAACGGCAAACGCCTCGATTAGATAACGTGTCGCGTCCTCATTAATGGGCGATCCTGTCGCAAGGGCTGTTTGGGCCAGTACCATCGCGCGGATTGCGGCGCGAACCGCGATAAACAGGGGCAGTGCAGCCAGCCCGCTGTCCTCGTTTCCCATGGCCGCCAGCAGATAGGAAACAAGCACTATATTGGCTGCGCGATCAAGGGCGCGATGCCGCAAATCCATGATGAGAAACGCCAGATCATAAAGGACATCGCATGTCCCCAGTACCTCATCGAATTCCAGCGCATCAAAAGGAACGGGCCTGCCGCCCAGCATCACCAGATTGCGCAGATGCAAATCGCCGTGGCAGCGCCGAACATGACCACCAACGCTGCGTCGGCGCAAAAGCAATTCAATGTTGTTCAATGCGGCACGGCTTTGCACATGAAACCGGGCAATCAGCGCTGTGTCCAGCAAGCCGTCCAGTCCTGCAAATACCCGGTCCAATTCATCCAAAATATCGATGATCAGCGTCGCACCGTCAGCGGTGCGCTGCGGCGTCTTGGCGTGGAAGTCAAATACACTTTGCCCAAGATCGCGGGCAAGCGCGTCATCCAGTCGACCCTCACGCGCAATCACCGACAGTTCATCCGACGCCGGAAACCTGCGCATCTGCAAAACCCATTCGACAGGTGTCCCGTCGCCGTCCAGCGCAAGATCTCCGTTCGGCGCGCGGGTGACAGGCATCACGGATTGGTAAATCTCGGGGGCGATGGGTTGGTTCAAGGCCAACTCGCGTCGGATCATCTTTTCGCGCAGCTCGAGCGTCGACAGATCCATGTAATCGTAACGTACTGCGCGTTTGATCTTGAGCGCGACATCGCCCGCAAGAAAGACAAGTGCGCCATGGGTTTGGACGACCTCGACGGGTGCGCAGCCGGGGTGGGTGTCCGCAGATGAGAGAAAAGCAATGACGTCTTCCTGCGTGTCGAAGGTTCTTGAGGTCCGGGTCATGGGGTCAACGCGCATCACGCACACAGCGCCAAGCGCCGGGACACAGCTTTTCCACATGCGCACGCGTTAGTGGATGACCGTCCAGTTCATAGGCGTTCAATGCTGCGCCTTGCCTGATCAAAACCGCAACCGGGTGTTTTCGTCCCGTAAAGAAGACAAACCCATTGCAGTGAATGGCCTTGACGGCGCGATCAGATAACAGCGCAATCCGCAGCGGCCCAACCTTGATGATCTGATCCAGTGAAACTGTCATCGGTGCGGTCCATACACACGCCATGCAAATTGCGCGACCGGGACAAGCAGCGCGGCCATGGTAACCCGAACGACAGCCGTCAGGCTGCCGTTCAAGCTGGGTCTGGTGAAATTTGGCCGCAAATTCAGCGAAATGGTTGCAGGGATCGGGACAGCATATTGCAACGGCATCAAGAGCCCGCATATCCATCCGGTTTCTGCAGGATCGCCAAGGCCGAATTCAGCGTCAATGTGCAGTTTTGTCAGACGAATACGGTGCAATATATCTGCGATCAGGGTTGGCAAGGCCCTAAAAGCAGCGCGTTGACTGCGCTTGCGAGAGGGTGTTTTGCGTCGCTTTGGTCGTGCCGGTTTCGGACTGTGCCTGGTCTTGGGTGTGGCGCTCGGATCTTTGCGTGGTCCATCGGCGACCGTGATACCGGGGGCCAGTCCAGCCAGCGTGTGCAATTCGACCCGGTAAGCGAATTGCGGCGATGTTGTCAGATGAACCCTGACAAACACTGGTGTGATCAGGGCCAGACAGGCCAAGGCCAGCACAACAAGCAATAGCCACATCACGATCGCGATTAGCAATGCCATGGCCAATCAGGCTTTATCTGGCTTGGCTTTTGACGTTGCCATTTTTTCCATGACGGCGGTCGCAGCTTCGGCGACAATTTCAGTCATGTTGGTCAATGCCCCCTTGACGGATTCAACCCGCGCGCCTTCGTTGTCAAAGATGATTGCGCCCAGTGGTTTAATCCCGCCACCAGCGCCTGTTCCGGCTGAATTGCCTGATTTTTGGCCGACATTTCCGCCTGCGCCAAAACCGAACCCATAGCTGACAATCGGGATAATGGTTGCCCCGTCGCGCTCAATCGGATCGCCAAGAACGTTCTTGGCGTTCAGCAACTGGTCCAACTCCTCCACAGTGCCCTTCAGTAGTTTTTCAACGTCTTCCATTGGTGTCTCCTTTGGTTTCGAGGGTGTGATTGAAAAGTTTAGCTCATGACGGGCGGGACGAATTGACGCGGATCAATGGGCACTCCTGAAGCGCGATGTGGTACCTGTCAGGTCAGACAGATGGCTAGACATCATTTGAAACGCCATCACGGCGTGCGGTGATATCCAGTTCCTGTCGCGGCGTCAGATCTCCGGGGCAGCAGCAAGGCCGCGAATTGATCAACATCAACCGATGCGGCTGTGTAGGCTTTACGGTCGGGCCAAAAGGATTGTGCCGCAATGTGTTGGAGCGTGGAAGCATCTGTTGGGATGGTTGCAATTGGCACGGTTGCCGCAACCGTCACCTATGGTCGCGGGGACCCCGCCGCAATTTGGCTGACGCTTGGGTACTTTACCATAATGGAGGCGCTGCAAGTCGCTGGATATGGCGTCGTCGATCAATGCGGAACAGCGGCTAACACATCGGTGACGGTGCTGTCTTATCTACATATCGTTCTTCAACCGTTCTTCATAAATGCATTCGCGATGGAGCTTGTCCCGGATGTGGTCAAACGTCGTGTGCGGGTCGGCGTCTTCTCCGCCTGCGCCGTGTCGTCACTGGTCATGCTGGCCCAGATCCTGCCTGCCCCCCAACTCGGCGATTGTCAGCCGGGCAGCGCATTGTGCGCGGCGAGATGGTGCACGGTTTCGGGTGATTGGCATATTGCATGGGATGTCCCCTACAATGGTTTGTTGGTGAACATGGAACATATGATCGGCCTTTATTCGGGGTTCCCAACCTATCTGATTGCCGCGTTTGTCTTGCCATTGTTCTATGGCGCGTGGCGGTTCGTCATCGTCCACGCGGCCACTGGCCCGATCCTTGCCGCCTACCTGACAACAAACCCCAACGAGATGCCCGCGATATGGTGCCTTTTCTCGATCTTGATATTGCTGATCAGCCTCAGCCCGATTGTCAGACAAGCAGTGTCAACCACGCATTGGTGGGGCAGACCTGTCGCGCAAGATTAGATGTGCGGTCAAAGGTGGGTTGGCCGTGATCACGCACGCTATTGTGTCATGTGACAAGAGGTGATGAACCCTTTGCCTTGAACCGTACGACAGCGCCGCAAGATACTGTGGCCTCAGTCCTTTTTCGCTTTGGCCGTGCTTTTCTTTGACGTGCTCGCGCTCTTTTTCGGCTTGCTCGGGCTTGCGCTCACGGTCACATGGGCTGGCCGGATGAGCCGCTGTCCCAGTGCGAATCCAGGGCGGTGCAGAACAAGGACCACTCCCGGATCGGCTTTGTCAGTTTCCTCCATTTGCAGGGCTTCATGCAGCACCGGATCAAAAGGCGTGTTCTTTGGTTCGATCAGTCTGACGCCAAGCGCCTTTAGCCCGGTCTCAAAGGCACTCTTGGTTTTGCTCAGACCCTCCAGGTGCGCGGCAATCCGTGGGGTATCGGCATCCACGTTCGCATGCGCGGCTTCAATCGCCAGACAGATGTCGTCATAAGCAGGACCAAGGGCCTCTACTGCGAGGGCCACGCCATGGTCACGCCCGTCCAAGCGGGCCGCGTCGGCGCGTTTGCGGGCGTTCTCGGCCTCGGCAAGTGCGCGCTTCCATTTGTCCGTAAGCACCGCCAGGTCCACCTCCGGGTCCGGGGCTGCTGTTTTGGTCTCATCTGGGGTCGGTTCATCGGAGGCCTGATTGATCTTGTCTTTGTTCTCTTCCATGCTGCGTTCCTTTCCTGGGTTATTGGCGTTCGCGGATAAGCAGAAATATGCGGGATGAACCGCGTTGGATGGTCAGCGCCAGCGCTCCGTCGATGGAGGCAAGTTGCTGGCGCAATTCGGCTACTGAAGCAACCGGGACCCGATTGGCGGCCAGAATGATGTCGCCCGCTTCCAAACCTGAACGTGCGGCGCGGCTGTCAGCGTCCACTTGGGCGATCACAACACCGGAAACGTCACCATAAAGCGGATCACCCGGTTGCAGGTCACGCAGTTCGGCCCCTGAAAGCCGCCCGAGCCCTCGCTCGCCTGCTCTCGCACCAAGTTGCGCGCCTTTGCGCAACGCAGCTGTCAGTGTCAGTTTTTGGCCGTCTCGGATGATGTCGATTTCTATGTCTCTGCCAAGTCGCTTCAGCCCAATCTGACTGCGCAAATCCGCAGACCCGGCAATGGAACGACCATCAACAGAGACAATGAGATCGCCGGATTGCAATCCCGCCGCCTCGGCCGCACTGCCCGGCTCGACTTGGGTTATCACGGCACCGGCATCGCCCTCTAACCCCAGGGCCTCCGCAAGGTCAGGTGTAAAATCCTGGATCATAACCCCAAGTTGGCCCCGTTGGACCTCTCCGAACTCGATCAGTTGATCGACAATAGCATCCGCCATGTTTGCAGGTACGGCGAAACCGATCCCGACATTGCCGCCTGACGGCGCGATGATCGCGGTGTTTATTCCAACCAACCGTCCATCAAGGGTGACCAATGCGCCACCGGAGTTGCCGGGGTTGATGGACGCATCAGTCTGGATGAAATCCTCGTATCCTTCGATGTTCAAACCGCTACGGCCCAAGGCACTGACGATGCCAGACGTCACCGTCTGGCCAAGGCCAAACGGGTTTCCGATCGCCAGTACGTAGTCGCCCACTTGCAGTCGATCACTGTCGCCCAGATCAAGCCCTTTCAGATTGTCGGCCTCGATCTTGAGCAGGGCGATGTCAGTGCCTGGGTCACTGCCGATTAACTCTGCATCGAATTGCCGCCGGTCCTTGAGCGTCACAACGATCCGTTCGCCGTTTTCGATGACGTGGTGGTTGGTGAGCACATAGCCCTCGTTGGCATCAAAAATCACGCCAGAGCCTGCGCTCATCTGGCGGCGCGGTTGTGGGCTCTGAGGGAACGGCTGCATATCAAAAAAGCGCCTGAAGAACGGATCGTTGAACAGCGGGTTCAAATCGGCTGTTTGGCGGCTTTCGACCGAAATGTTGACCACTGCCGGTGTCACGTCGGCCAGCAACGGGGCCAGCGTCGGCAGCCCATCTTCGTTCAAGTACAGCGGTCGATCCGCAGTCTGCGACGCCACTGGCGTGGCAAAACCTAAGGTAAGAATGCAAAGAACCACCAAGATGTGGCCAAGACGAGAAACAAGAACAGCCATGACTTATCTCCTTGAGTCCTAAGGGTAGGGGCCGGCAATGTCCGGCCCCGAATTCGTTACGCAGCTTTTACGGGAATGCGTTTAACCTTTGCCTGGGCCTCAGCAGTCTTGGGCAGGCTTACCGTCAGCACGCCGTTCTTGAACTTCGCGTCGGCCTTGTCGGCGTCGACGCCCGCAGGCAGCGGCACCGTGCGGTAGAACGATCCGTAAGAACGCTCGGACATGTAGACGCCTTTGCGTTCTTCCTCGTGCTCGATCTTCTTTTCGCCACGGATGGTCATCGCGTCGCTGGTGAGCGATATGTCAATGTCTTTTTCAGTCATGCCGGGCAATTCGATTGAGACGTCGACGCTTTTGTCGGTCTCGGTCACATCGGTGCTGGGACCGAACATGCCCACCACTTCATTGCGGCCGTTCCAACCGTTTTCTACCTTGTCCCAAAAGTCCTGGAACACATGGTTGATTTCGCGTTGCAGCGAGACCAACGGATTGGATCCGTTTTCTCTTTCACTTGCCGGGCTCTTTTCTTTGTCCCGACCCCATGGGATTAGATCACTGATTTGCATTTTCTGGTCCTCCGATTACTGGTTTGATCAGTCGCAAAGGCGGATCATGCCGCCTTTACCGAGATTTTCTTTGGCTTGGTTTCGGCTGAGCGTGGCAATTCAAGCCGCAGAACGCCGTTCTTGAACTCGGCGTTGATTTTGGCCTGATCGATTTCATCCGAAAGCGTGAAGATGCGGACATAGTCCCCAACACGGTATTCGGACGACAGCGCACGGTAACCCTCGGGCGCGTAGGGCTTGACCTTGCCGCGTAGGGTCAGAACCTGACGTTCAAGCGTCACATCGACGTCACCCGGTGCCACACCGGGCATGTCGGCTGTGATCACAGTGGTCTCGTCACGCTCAAAGATGTCGACTGCGGGCGTGAATGCCATCGCTCTGCGGTTTGCATCGCCGTTGTTTGCAGCCACGTCGCGCGTGTCTTGTGTCGCGAGTTCTTGTGCCATGATACTCTCCTTTCAATATTGGGTTCAGGTGGTTTTGATCGCGATGCGCTTCGGCTTGTCGTGTTCGGGCCGCTGCATTTCGACCATCAGAACGCCGTTCTCAAAGCGCGCGTCAATTTTGTCTGGATTGACCCGGAACGGCAGGTCGACCGAGCGCAGGAACGTTCCATCCACACGCTCGCGGCGATGCCAGATGATGTCCTCGCCGTTCTCAGGCTCCGGATATGTGCTGCGAATGGACAGCATTGTGTCTTTGACGGTCAACTCAATGTCTTTTTCGGTCAGACCGGGCAGTTCGGTGGTCATCACGATACTGTCCTCACCGGCCCAGAAGTTGACTGGCGGATAGGTCACAGATTGTCCGGGTGTTCTGGACCCGTTGAAGAGCCGGTTCATTGCCGTTTGCATCCGGCGCATATCAGCAAACGGGTCGCTGGTGCTGAGCGGGGAAAAAACTGTTTGTAGCATTGCAGTACTCCTTTTTGATGTGACTTAGGTCAGGCGCTCTACCGTTTCCGGAAGGCAGCGGATAAGGACTCCGAAAACTCCGGATAGGTGGACGTTTTGTGAGAGGTGCTTTTGGATCGCGGTCAGGCACGGAAAGCTGAACGATCAGACAAGCCGGCGGCGCACGCGCGCGGCTGTACATCTGAATGGCAGCCAGAGGGATGGCTACATTCCGCCCGCCATCCGTCATTCCACTACCTGAAGACCCGTTTTCGGCATCTCCGGCAGTCGATTTGGGAAGCGGATTCCAAGCTGTCAAGAACTGCCGAAAAATTTTTGATGACGCCAAATGCGACATATTTTCGATCCTCATTTCCTCCTCCTCAAGTCATTGTAAAAAGGCAGGTGGGCATCACAGTCCGAACGGATAGGTTTCGTCCTCTGCGGCGTTTGTCAGTGTTGGCAAAGCGGTCACCGCTTTGGTTTGGTCAAACCAGACGAAAGCGTCGTATTGTTTTGGCAAGGTGGCAAAACTGTAGTGGCTCGCGCGTTCAGTGTCGGGCCGGTAGATAACGCCGATGTAGCGCTCCAATCTTTGCTGGTTCACAAGCGGCAGGAATTCAGGCGATTGCTCCTTCTTGAAATCCCACAGAAAGCGTTCAACATTGATGCTGTGGCACAGCGCCTCATAGCTTTCGGGGCGTGGCGGGCGAATGTCTTTGGTCTCCATCGGCGCGTCCCATTCAGACGCGGCGGCAACGGTGCCAGATGCCGTTCCAAATCCGATAAGGGCGGCGGTATCGCCGTATTCCTCACGGCATAGCTGCCCGATGTTCAACTCGCCACGGACCCGGCCCATATCGGTGTGGCGCGCATCGCCAATGTGGGAATTATGTGCCCAGACCACGATTTTCTTGTCTGGTCCGGAACGGTTCAGAATTTGGCGCAGGGTTTGGAACATGTGCTGGTCACGCAGGTTCCACGATAGGTGGGATCCATAATACATCACGCGGTAATATTGCTCTGCAGAAGCGACAAGGCGGGCGTTTTGTGCTGCATCAAAGAACTGTTCACCGTCGTTGCCGGTATAGACCAGTTGTTTCATGAACAGATCAATCAGGATTTTCCTGACCGGCACTTCACAATCGGAAAACCCGGGCGTCAGCGCAGCGCGCCCATAGGCCACCGGGTCATTTGCCCATTCTGACAAACAAGCATACCGCGAGCGGGCCACTTCGGCTGCGGCTGCGTCGACACGGTCAAGGTACGCCAGAACCGCTGCAATCGACGCGTTCATATTATAGAGGTCAAGGCCATAGAAGGCGACGCGGTCATCGGCTTTTCTTGCCCGGTTATATTGCTCCAAATAGCGTGTGAACGCATCGAATTCCACGTTGCGCCACATCCATGTGGGAAAGCGCGCAAAAGGCGACGGTTTCATCGACCCGGGCCGCTTTTGCCGGACGTAGCGGTCAACCATTGCAGCGTCGGGCCAGTCGGCTTCAACGGCGACACTGGAAAAGCCGTGTTTTTCGATCAAGCGCCGAGTGATGGCGGCCCGTGCCCGGTAGAATTCCGAGGTGCCATGAGACGCTTCGCCCAAAAGCACCACGCGCTTTGACCCGAACCGGTCGAATGCCGTGGCAAAATCAGGATCATTGATATGGGGCAAAGGTTCGGCAGCGGCGCGCAGGACAGAACGTGCGGTGTCGGTTTTTGGCGGCGATGCGGGCTTTGGCTGCGTCGTCGATTGTGCGCGAAGATGTATTTTGAACCAATTCGCTGCACGGTCAACAGCACTGTCCAATGTGCCCGTTTCTTCAAATAGATGACCGGCACCTGAAACAATCTCCAGCTTCTTTTCACATTTCAACGCGACAAGAGCTTGTTCGTTCAGCCGGATGACATCGTGATCCAGACTGCCGACGATCAACAGCGTCGGGCTGGAGACCTGAGGAAGAAACTCCATGGCAAGGTCCGGTCGACCGCCCCGGGATACGACCGCTGCCACCCGGCCCTTTAGCTCCGCAGCGGCAACAAGTGCAGCCCCGGCACCTGTGCTTGCCCCAAAAAGGCCGAGTGGAAGATCTTCAAGGTCAGGCTCGGAGGTAATCCAGATTGAGGCTTCGATCACGCGTTCAGCCAACAGCGGAATGGCAAAAACGTTGCGGCGATCCTGTCCTTCTTGGGGTGTCAGCAGATCGAACAGAAGTGTCGCAAACCCTTCCGCATTAAGTTTGCGGGCCACATATGTGTTGCGCGGGCTGCTTCGGGAGGAGCCGCTGCCGTGGGCAAATAGGATGATACCGCGCGGGTTTGGTGGGACTGTCAGATCGCCGGGCAACCCGAACGGTGGTATGGCCACTTGCCTCTTGTGGGTGCGTTTCGTGACCGTATTTGCGCAATTTGTCGTGCTGGTCGAAACCTGCCGCAACAGGGCCACTGTTTCATCGTCGGTCAGTTGATGAAAGTCGCGATAAAATCCGCCCACGCCGCGAAATGCTGTCGCTGGATGCAGACAAATGATGTCGTCCGCTTGATCGGATATCTCTTCCAAAGCCGCTTTTGGCGCGACCGGAAGGGCGACAACGATCCTCTCTGGATTGCCACGTTTCAACCCGATCAAAGCCGCCTTCATCGTGGCACCGGTGGCCAGCCCGTCATCCACAACGACAACGGTTCGACCCTTAGGTTCCAGCCTTGGCTGATCACCAAGATATCGAATTTTCCGTCGCTTAAGTTCGGCGCGCTGATCGGCCACGGCTCGGGCCAGGAAAGTGTCATCCGCGCCAGATAGCTTCAGAAGGTCGTGGTTGATCACGATTTCCTGGGTCGCCCCCTCAACGATCGCACCAAGAGCGACTTCTGGATTTCCGGGTGCGCCGATTTTGCGCACTAGCAGCAGATCAAGCGGCGCATGAAGCGATTTTGCGACTTCGACGGCGACGGGGACACCGCCGCGCGGCAGCGCATAAATCAGCGGCTGATCAAGCTCTAGTGCCGCAAGAACTTCTGCCAATTGCCGACCTGCGTCAGCGCGGTCAGTAAATGTAAGAGGTGTGTGTTCCATGACACTGAGTCTACGATGTCCGCAGCCTCTCAAGATTGAGTTTGATCAATTGCGGCGCGAAATCCGAAGAGGCTGAAAACATATTACGGGACAAGCACGGCCGCACCGCTGAGATGGCCGTTTCGCAGGTCGTCCAAAGCCTTATTTGCATCTTTGAGCGCATAGGGCGTCGTGTGTGTTTGAACCTCTGCCCTCTCGGCCAGCGGAAAGAATGCCTCTCCATCCTGCCGCGTCAGGTTGGCGACGGACATGATCTGACGTTCATGCCATAAGTGTTCATAAGGAAAAGACGGAATGTCACTCATGTGAATGCCCGCACAGATGACGCGACCGCCCTTGCGTACCGCTTTCAAAGCTTTGGGGACAAGCGCGCCCGCAGGTGCAAAGATGATCGCGGCGTCCAATAATACGTCCGGGTCCTCGTCTGAACCGCCAGCCCAGATGGCACCATTTGCACGCGCGAAACCCTGTCCAGCGCTATCGCCCGGCTTGGTAAAGGCATAGACGTCGCGGCCTTGCCAAACCGCGATCTGGGCAAGGATGTGTGCTGCCGCGCCAAATCCATAGAACCCTAGCCGCTGCGCGTCACCTGCCATGGTGTAACTGCGATATCCAATCAGTCCGGCGCACAGCAGTGGTGCCAGTCCAACAGGATCTGCATCACCGGAAAGCGCAAACACATATGCCGCATCGGCAACGCATTCTTGGGCGTAGCCACCGTTCAACGTGTATCCGGTAAAACCGGGCGCATCACACAAGTTCTCGAGGCCCGCACTACAGTATGTGCAGTGACCGCAGGTCCGTCCCAGCCATGGTACACCCACGCGCTGGCCCATCGCCAACCCTTCGACATTGCCACCAACTTGCACGATCCTGCCGACAATTTCGTGTCCGGGGATCAGCGGCAGCACCGGGTCCTTCAACTCTGTATCAATGATGTGCAAATCCGTACGACACACACCACACGCCTCAATGGCGATCCTGACCTGTTGAGGGCCGCAGGTTGGCGGTGCGACGTCTTCATACCGAAGTTTAGTCGCGCCTTTGTGCAGAACCATTGCGTGCATAGCTTTCTCCCCAAGGATAGCCATGGCTTGTATCGCGTCTGCGGCGCGTGAGAATGATGCGTATCAATTGTCCCACAGACGAATGCCGCCCCCTCTTTGACATTTTATCAGCTAGTTCCTGCCAAATAAAAATGAGGATCGAACATCTTGATTGGAATCAATCCGCGATGAATATATTTTGAAATACGTAAATCACGTTCGTACTTTGTCCTGTGTGGAGGTGAAAAATTTACAATGGTAGACTATTTCAACACTCTGGATATCATTCGGCAGCTTGGCCCCGGAGGGAGGTCACTTCCAAGCCAAATCCCGTCAAGCCGAAAAGAACTGACATACGAATTACAGAAATACCTGCATTTTTTGGGTCCGACGCCAAAACGTTGCCTTGAAACGCTCGCAGACCTTGGGCTGTCTGATCCAGAGATTGCGCGCTATTTCAAAATACCCAAGGAGACCGTCACTGATCTTCGGCAAATATGGAAAATTGACGGCCAAATCTAGTCCCACTGCGCGCTGAACGCGGTAATGTTCGAGGCCGTGGATTTGCTGGGCTACCTGACCGCCAGAACGCTGCAGGGCGCGTAATGCAGTACTTTTTGCGACACGCTGCCCAATACCGTGCCTTTGAAAGCCCCAAGTCCGCGCGATCCGATCACGATCATATCGACCTTGAATTGCGCGGCCGATTTTAGGATTTCCTCGGCATAATCGCCCGAACGCACTGATGTCTCGATTGTTTTGGCACCTTTTTCAGCACAAAGAGCTTTCGCTCTGACAACGATCTGTTCACCGAGGGCTGCAATGATCTTTGCCGTTCTGGAGTCCGTCGCGTCGCCGCTCAGGAGTTCAGGATAGCTTCTTGGAACGTACGCCGTGCCCGGTGAGACAACACTCTGCGTTTCTTTGACAAGATGTTCTACCTCGGCCATGCGTACCAGCTCTGCGGCTGGACGACCGTGCATCAAGACATGCAGGATAAACAGTTCTGAGTTCAAGTTGCCTGTCAATTCGGCTGCAATGTCTATGGCCCGTTGCGCATTTCTTGATCCGTCAACGGCCAGAAGTATTTTGTTGATCATTGTCTTGCTCCTTACGAGGGGTGAAATGTGAATTGTCAGATCCGTACGGGCGAATTGCCCGATCACCATCGACGACAAGCGCCGCGCGTCCGGCACCGTTTGCCGGTGTGGTGTCCGCCAGATATGATTGGTCATAAAGATAGTCTCGGGTCAGCGGGACGGCATCGATATTTCGTGAAAGCTGAAACTGGAAAACCGCCTGTGGGCCATTGCGGAAGGTTTGCTCACATGCGGCAAGATAAAAGCGCCACATCCTGACAAAACGATCATCATACATCGCCGCAACCTGGTCTTCATTCTGCCGAAAGCGGTTGTACCAATGGCGCAATGTATAGGCATAGTGCAGGCGCCAACATTCGATGTCCGCCGCCCACAGGCGGGCTTTTTCGACGGCGCTCATGGCTTCTGAAACGGTCGGGATATAGCCTCCCGGAAAGATATATTTGGCGATCCACGGATTTGTCCCCGTCGCAGGGGCCATCCAGCCAATGGTGTGGATCAACGCAATGCCGTCTGGAGAGAGCCGGTCCCGGATTGTCTGGAAATAATCATTAAAGTGACGCAGTCCCACATGTTCAAACATCCCGACTGAGACGATTCTGTCGAAAGTACCTTCGACATGACGGTAGTCACAGAGCCGGAAGTTGATCCTGTCCGCCAGACCATCGCGTTTTGCGCGCTGCGTCGCGTAGGCATGCTGTTCTTTCGATAGTGTAGTTCCGACAACACGGGCACCAAAGTCTCTTGCCAGGGTCAACGCCATTCCGCCCCAGCCGCACCCGATGTCCAAGACCGTCATGCCCGGTTCGATTAATAGTTTCCGGGCGATGTGTTCCTTTTTACGTGCTTGCGCCTGATCCAGTGTCTCGGTTGGGTCTTTGAAATAACCGCACGAATACTGCCGGTCGTTGTCCAGAAACAGTTCATACAGACGCCCCGACAGGTCATAATGGTGTGCCACGTTGCCGCGCGCGCGCTCCACGACGTTGTTTTGCGCCAGCCACCGAAAGGCGGCGCGGGATTTTAGCAGAGGCTTTTGCCACCAGACCCGATTTCCGGCAGCACGCTGAACATTGCGAACGATCAACGCCAGAAATTCTTGCAAATCATCCCCGTCAATCGTCAGCGCCCCGTTCATATACGCTTCGCCAAGGGCCATTTCTGGGTTCAAAGCCAGATGCCGAACGCAAGAGATGTCGCGCAACCGAACTGTTATCGGGTCGCCAACTAAGTTGCCGTATCTATGACTGGCTCCAGACGGCATGATGACGTGCAGGGCACCATCTTGCATGAGTGAACGCAGCATTCTGTCGAGTGCGCATTCTGAAAACCGGATCATCAGATCACTCCCTGTCCTAGGTACATTCGTCTCGGTCTAATCAGGCGGCGAGCAAGGTATTGGGCGTGCGAGTAAATCATATTCAATAACGCGACGGATAGCCGCAGATGATCCGGGACGATGACGTCAGTTTGCCTAGCTTTGCGCATAAAACAGAAACCGTATTGACACTAATCAATCGGTGAAAAGGTTTCGGATCTAATCTGGTCAAGTGTGGTTTCGTTACCCGATTGCGCGGGGACCGTACTGAAATGCTCTGAATGCCATCGCGATAATTATTCGTTTTCGGACTCTTATCGCCTTGCCAGAGACATCTGCTCAAAAGGATGGTGCGAATAATGACCCGATCAAAACAGGCAATGCCGCCCGGCAAAGATCGACCGTCAAAACCGGAAAAAGCCTTTGAAACATCTGACGTTTTGGTTTTTTTAGAAGACGCGTCCGTAACCTCGGCCAGCGTCAGCCATGCACAAAAAATTGCCAGCGCGTTTGGTGGCCAAGTGGTCTTGGTACAGGTCTTGTGTAAACCCGTAAACGGCAACGGTCCAATTGATCCCGTAGAATGGGACATAAAGAAACAAAAGACCCTGAAGCAATTGGGATTTCTGACAAAGGAAACGGAAATTGCCAACCACCCCTGCCGCGCCGAACTTCTTGAAGGGCAATGCGTCAACCAGATCAAGGCGTTCATGGAACATCGACAGGGCGACATTGCAGCGTCTCTGCGACCCCGCAGCGATACAGACTGGCATTTGAGCGAGACGGCTTGGGGTGTGCTTTCGTCGCAAAGTGCCGCAGTCCTGATTATCCCGGATGACGCGCTGATTGAGCGGAATGCGCAATATCGCCGAATTTTACTGCCTCTCGACGGGTCGTCCCGTGCAGAAGCGGCACTTCCGGTGGCCATGAAGCTGGCTCGGGCCGAACATGCCGAACTGATCATCTGTAACGTTTTGCCTGCGTCCAGCCTGACAGAACTCGCGGCAGGGGCCCCCAAAGACGAACGTCTGCTCAGCCTCGTCAGGCAACGCAATGAACAGGCTGGCAAGACCTATCTTGCCCGGATCAGGAAACGACTTGAACGCAACGGCCTGAGGGCTCTTGTCAGAATTTCCCATGGCAGTGATGTGCGGCGCGCATTGATCGACATCATGTCAAAAGAATATGCTGACTTTGTGGTAATGGCGACACATGGACAAAGTGGGCACAAAGACGTGCCTACCGGCGATGTGGCGCGGTACGTTTTGGACAATGCGCAGATCCCGGTGCTGCTGGTACGGCCTCGAAACAACCCTGACAGCAATCACGCATTTGGCAAGGTGTCGTCAACGGGGGTCAGACAACCGGCTGGCACTGACTGATGACCCAACCGGACAGGCCTTTGATTGACGCAAGAACTGGGCCGGAGTTGGCGGCACTGCACCGCCCTTTCGTCTCAGGCCCGCCTGCCTTTCTTGACATCTACCGTGTCCTGCCAACCTTGAGTGAATGGTTTGAACGGGTGCGCACTTATTGCTCCGAACCGCCCCCCGGTCAGGATCGCGCAGCGGACTGGATCTTGGACAATGACTACCAAATCCTGCGCGCCATGCGGCGCTTGAATGAGGACTTTCCCCCGCAATTCTACAAAAGGCTGCCAGCGCTGGCCCAACCCGACGGCGCAGGACCGCCGCGTGCGTTTGCGTTGTCGCAGGCCGTCTATGATCTTCTCGAACCACAGATCACACTGCCGGACCTGATCAGTTTTATTGAGCAATACCAGCAGTCCGCAGAGCTGACCAACGCTGAACTCTGGGCAATGCCATCCATGCTTCGGCTGGCATGTCTCGAGCGGTTCATTCACGCTGTCGGGACGATTGATAAAGCACTGATGCCGCAGGCAAACCTGAGCACCGAGACCTTGGCCACAATCGAGACCGCGCCTGTCGACGCCATTGCAAAGGCAATAACAAATCTAATTGCCGTGGATTCGATTAAATGGCCGGATTTTGTCGACGAGGTCAGTTGCATCGAAGCGGAACTGGCAAACGATCCCGCCGAAATCTATCTGGCAATGACATTTGAGACCCGCAACCGGTACCGGGACATGGTTGAACGACTGGCATCGCGGTGCGACAGCTCGGAATCAGAAGTTGCGCGCATGGCGGTCGCTTTGTCGCAAAGTGAGAGAACCGATGGCTGCCGCTGTCATGTCGGATACTGGCTGGTCGATGAGGGCCTGCTGAGGCTTGAGGCCGCATTGAAATGCCGGGTTTCTTGGTTTTTGGCAGTGCAGCGTCGCTTGTCGGCCTACAAGCGCATCCTTTATGCCGCCGGATTGAGCTTGCTTGTGGTTGCCGCGATATTGGTGTCGGTGATCTATCTTTGGCTTCAAGATGCAACTCTGGCCCAATGGCTTATTGGCCTTGTACTTACTGCTCTGCCAGCAACGATCCCGAGCGTATGGTTCGGCCATTGGATGATCACCCGGCTTAGCCGTCCGGACATATTGCCCGAGATGGACTTCTCAAAAGCAATTCCTCAAGAGTGTGCCACTGCCATCATTATCCCGATCATCATCGCATCCCCCGGCGAAGTGGATGCAATCGCGCAAAAGGTGGAAATTCTGCGCATTGCGAACCCGGATCCCACGTTTCGATTTGTCCTCTTATCCGATATTGCCGATGCGCAGGAAGCAACATTACCACAAGACACCGAGGTCGAAGCCGCGCTGAAAAAGCGGATTGAAGACCTTAACCGTCGCTACGCTGTGGACGCCAGTCCGCCGTTCATCTTGTTGCATCGTCGCCGCAAGTACAACGGAGCCGAAGGGTGCTGGATGGCGTGGGAACGCAAGCGCGGCAAACTTGAAGAGTTCAACCGTTACGTTCTGGGCGACGCAAAAGACCCATTTGACGTGGTTGCAGGCCCTGCCGAAACATTGCGCGGTATCCGCTATGCGATCACGCTGGATGCCGACACGCAATTGCCGCCCGGATCGGCGGTACGCCTTGTCGGTATCATGGCACACCCCCTGAACAAGGCTGTTGTTGATCAAAGTAGCCGGCGGGTTGTATCAGGGCATGCGATTCTACAGCCGCGGATCGAGATTTTGCCCAAGCTGGGCAAAGGTACGCATTTCACGCATCTTTATGGCGGAGACACCGCTATAGACATCTACAGTCGGGCCGTTTCCGACGTGTATCAGGATTTGTTCGGGACTGGCATTTATGTCGGCAAGGGCATCTACGATATCGCGGCCTTGCATCAAAGCATGTTGGGCCGGGTTCCCGATAACCACATCCTAAGTCACGATCTGTTCGAAGGGCTGTACGGGCGGGCCGCATTGGTCAGCAATCTTGTTCTGTACGAAGACCTCCCCGCAACCTATCCGGAATTTGCCATGCGTCAGCATCGCTGGATGCGCGGAGACTGGCAGTTGGTTCCATGGCTTGGGCGCAGGGTACCGATGGCGGATGGCCAGACCGATAAGACGACCTTGTCGGGATTGGATCGCTGGAAATTGATGGACAATCTGCGCCGCAGTTTGATGTCGCCTGCGTTGCTGTTGTTTTTTCTTGCGGGCTGGCTGCTGATGCCGGGCAGCGCATTGGTCTGGACGGGTTTGGCGCTTGCGGCACCCGGCAGTTATCTGATCGGCGAAGCGTTTGCCATTGCAACCGGCGGTGTCCGGCGCGGCGCACTGGGCAATGCCGTCCACAATATTCGGACCACCAGCGGACGCTGGTTTTTCTTCATCGCCTTTCTGGTCAGCGATACCCTGATCGCACTGGATGCGATCTTTCGCACGCTTTGGCGGGTTTATGTCACGGGTAAAAACCGGTTGGAATGGACCTCGGCGGCGCACGCATCGACCGAAACATCGCACGGCAACATCCGGCGCACGTCATGGCAATTGATGTGGCCGTCCTCGGCACTCGCGGTGGTGATGGCGGGGCATCTGGCGCTTTTTGATTTGCAGGGTTTTTGGAGCGCTGTGCCGGTTCTTGTGCTTTGGCTGATCGCGCCGGAGATATCGGTCTGGAGCGCAAGGCCACGCTATTTTCGCGCTCAATCACTGACCGATCCGCAGCGCAAATTCCTGAACCTTGCGGCGCGGCGCACCTGGCATTTTTTTGAGACGTTCGTGGGGCCTGATGACAACTGGTTGCCACCTGACAATTATCAGTTCGGTCAGAAGGAAGAGATTGCGCACCGCACCTCGCCGACCAACATTGGCATGTTCCTTGTCTCCGCACTGGCTGCGCGTGACATGGGTTTCATCACGACAAGCGACTTTGCGGCACGTGCGCGCAATACCCTCGACACCCTTGGACGCATGGCCAAATACCGTGGTCATGTCCTGAACTGGTACGACACCCAAACGCTGGACCCGCTGGAGCCGCGGTATGTCTCGGTCGTTGATAGCGGCAATCTGGCGGTGTCGTTGGTCACGCTAAAGCAGGGGTGTCTTGATCTTGTTGATGCTCCCGTGATCGTTCCCGCAAATTTCGGCAGTCTTGAGGTGTCTCTGGACCTGTTGTGCGAGGCACTTCGTAGTGTACCGACGCGCGATCTTTCAGCTTTGGACCGGACGGAAAGCGTGATCCGGGATCAGATTTCACAGATCATCGCGTCTCCATTACGATTGAAAGAAGGACTTGCAGCCCTTGATGGCGTGCATTGGCAAGCGCTTGAGATACTTGCATTGGAGGCAATAGAAAAATCCCCTGATCTTACAGCCGAGCAGGCGAAGGACATCACGACATGGCTGGAAAGGTTCCATCATGACTTGAATGCCATTGCACGCGATATTGATACTTTCATGCCTTGGCTCTCAGTCATAGCGGATTGTCCGGATGCAGTTTCTTCCGTCGCCCAAGAGATTGCCGGCCAACTGTATTCTGAACCTGCCTGGTTGGATCACAAGGCATCCTCAGAGACCTTCATGGCGGTTTTGGACGCATGGTCGGCGGCGCACCCCAAAGCCTGCACTGCAACAACCGAATGGCTGGATCAGATGCGCCAGTCCGTTCAGACGGGATTGGCCAAGCAAGAGACACTGCGCCTTGCCCTGCGCGATCTCGCTGCAAAGGCGGATCAACTAGCATTTGGCATGGATTTTTCATTTCTGTATGACACGTCCGCACGGTTGTTCTGGATTGGATACAACCAAAGTCTGGGGAAAATGGATACCAGCCATTATGACCTGTTGGCGACCGAGGCGCGTCTGGCCAGTTATTTTGCCATTGCGAAACATGATGCGCCGGTCGAACACTGGTTCACCTTCGGCCGCCCGATAACCAGACTTCAGGGCAAGCCATCGATCCTCTCGTGGAATGGGTCGATGTTCGAATACCTCATGCCGCCGCTGTTCCTGCCCAGCTACCGCGACACATTGTTAGGTGAGAGCGAGCTGACAGCTGTCGATTTTCAACGCACGTATTGCGCTGAACGCAAGGTGCCCTGGGGGATATCAGAATCCGCATTCGCCACAACGGACACGCGCGGCACCTTTCAATATCGCGCCTTTGGTGTACCCGGTCTTGGGATACGCCGCGGGCTGACCGATGATCTGGTTATCGCACCCTATGGGTCGGCTTTGGCGCTGTGCGGGTGGCCAGAGGCCGCAGCCGAAAATCTCACAGAACTTGCACAGCTTGGCGCGCTTACCAGATACGGGTTTATAGAGGCGCTTGATTTCACGCCCGATCGAAGCGTCGGGGCGCGCGGCTTTGTCGCTGTCACGACGTTCATGGCGCATCATCAGGGCATGGTTCAAACGGCCATCGTCAACGCCCTGCAAGACGATGTCATGGTCCACCGGTTTTTGCGCGAACAGCCCGTACGTGCGATGGATCTTTTGTTGCAGGAGCGGGTGCCGTGGGACGTATCGCTGGAACTTGGGCGTGCCGATGAAGTCTGGGATCATCCCGCCGATATGCACCAAGCACCCGAACTGTCACCGTGGGTGCCTTCGCCGGAACTGGTCGTACCGCAGGTGCATATTTTGGGGAATGGCCGCATGTCGTCCCTGATCACGCAAAGTGGCGGCGGCGGGCTGAGTTTGGATGGCACGGCTCTGACACGGTGGCGACCTGATCCTGTTCGCACCGGTGATGGTATGTGGGTCTATCTTCAGGACGTCGAAAGCGGTGATTTATGGTCGCTGGGGTCTGCACCGACAGGGCGCGCAGATGTCGACACCAAGAGTGTTTTTCACCAGCACATGGTAGAGCTGCTGTGCCGACACGATGGGATTGTCGCTCGCATGGACGTGACCGTGGCCCCTTATGATGACGTCGAGATCCGTCGTGTGACCCTGATAAACGAAAGCGACGTCACGCGAACGATCAATGTAACGACCTATGCTGAAGTCACCTTGGCCCCTCCACTGGACGATGAACGGCACCCGGCGTTCAGCAAGCTTTTTGTACACAGTGCGTATTTGCCCGACGAGCAAGCACTGGTGTTCACGCGCAGGCCGCGCCGCCCGGAAACCAAACCACCGGTGCTGTTGCATAAACTGGTTGTCACTGAGCCGGATGTTGCAGTCACAGCGTGGGACACAGACCGCCGCCAGTTTGTCGGACGCAATCAGACTGCGCGTGCGCCCGAAGGGGTGCAACGTGGTCTTGGCAAGGGGGCTGGGTGGACGCTTGATTCGGTGATGTCCCTTCAGGTGCGGGTATCGTTGAAACCGATGCAGACCAAACAGCTTGTATTTCTAAGCGTCGCCACATCGTCGCGCGGTGAGGCAGTGCAGGTCGCCAAACGGTATCCGATCGCCATGATTGACCGCACATTCCGCGACGCTTTGCTTGAGACGGGGCGAACCGTGCGCAAACTTGGGATTGCCCCTGAACATTTACCAGAGTTACAGGTGTTGTCATCGTTGCTGGTGCATCCCCACGGTACGCACCGCACGGTACCACCGACAAACGCGGACGCGTGGAAGGGCCAGCAAGACCTATGGCGTTTCGGCATTTCCGGGGATTATCCGATCCTGTTGCTCAAGCTATCGGATTTGGAATCGTCTTCGCTTCTGGATATTTTGGTGCGCGGTCACCGGCTTTGGCACCATTCTGGCCTAAAGCTCGACTTGGTCATTCTGCGCGATGCGGCCAGCAGCTACGAAGAGCCACTGCGCGAAAAGGTGCTGTCCATCATCAGCGATACCCATGCAACGGGAATGTTGGGCATGCGCGGCGGTATTCACCTGCTTGCGGGTGATCAGATGTCGGCAACGATGCGGCGCGGGGTGGAGGCGTCGGCCTGTGTTGTGCTGGAGGATGACAACAAAAGCCTTCGAGAGATGCTCGACAAGGCCTTGGAAACGCAGGATCAGCCACCGCTTTTTGTGCCGGAACCACATTCGTCGTACATTCCGGTTTCTGCCATCGTCAGGCCCGATAATTTGCAGTTCGATAACGGATATGGCGGTTTTGATCCTGAAAGCGGTGATTATCTGATCCATCTTGCAACCGGTATCCGCACCCCGGCACCTTGGTGCAACATTCTGGCCAATGACGGTTTCGGCTGCCTTGTCAGCGAGGCTGGATTGGGCATGACATGGGCGGAAAACAGTGGCGAACACCGCCTGACACCTTGGTCAAACGATCCGGTTGGCGATGTGCCGAGCGAAGTCCTGTATCTGCGTGACGAGGCCAGTGGCGAAGTCTGGACGACGACGCCACAGCCGATGGGGCAGGACGCCGATTGTCAGATCAGACACGGAGCAGGCTTCACGCGCTGGTGTACGAATAGCCATGGATTGGAGCAGGAGCTGGAGTGCTTTGTGCCGGTGGATGACCCGGTCAAGATTGTTCGGCTGCGCCTGACCAACCCGTCTGATCAGCCCCGCCGGATCACGGCCACCTATTACGCGCAATGGCTGTTGGGTGCATTGGAGAGTGCGTCCCGCCCTCATGTAATCAGTCGCTACGAGATAGACTTGAAGGCCATCGTCGGGCGCAACCTTTGGAATGCGGAATTCGCACCGCGCGCGGCATTTCTGACAGCGTCGATGGACCCTCATAGCATGACGGGGGATCGGCACGATTTTCTGGGTCGCGAGGGAAATGTGCACAATCCCGAAGGATTGCGACGTTGGGATCTGGGCGGGCGTTTCCCCCAAGGCAGCGACGCTTGCGCGGCCTATCAGGTGCATCTGGATATCCCGGCGGGCGCAGAGGCGAAGGTTGTCTTTGTTTTGGGTGAGGTCGCCGACCCGACCGAATTGGCCCCGATTGTCGAAAAGTGGCGGAACCCTGAAACAACAGCGCATGCGGTTGAGGTTTTGCAGGCCACTTGGACCAAACAGCTGGGCGCGGTTCAGGTGAAAACTCCTGATCCGGCCTTCGATCTGATGGTGAACAGGTGGCTACCCTACCAAAATCTGAGCTGCCGGATTATGGCGCGCGCGGGGTTCTATCAGGCGGGCGGGGCATACGGGTTTCGCGATCAATTGCAGGATGTGCTTGCGTTGCTGTTGACGGATCCTGATCGAACGCGGGCGCAAATTCTTCGGGCGGCACATTACCAGTTTGAACAAGGCGATGTGTTGCACTGGTGGCATCCACCGTTGGGGCGCGGTGTACGCACGCGGTGTTCGGATGACTATGTGTGGCTGGCTTATGTAACGGGCCGCTATATTCAGGCCACGGGTGATACGGAAATTCTGGATGTCGAGATCCCGTTCCTGAGGGCACCTGAACTACGTCCCGAAGAACACGACCGCTATGCATTGTTTGAGACTGGCGACGTAGGAACCCTGTTTGATCATTGCGCGCGCGCGCTGGGCCGGATGATGGCAACGGGCGCGCATGGTTTGCCCCTCATGGGTGGGGGTGACTGGAATGACGGCATGGACCGCATCGGTGAGAAAGGGCAGGGCGAAAGCGTCTGGCTTGCATGGTTTCAGATCGCAACTATCGGCATTTTTGCGCCAATCGCGGGGCAGGCAGGACATGTGGACGCCGCAGATCTGTGGCAGGCCCACGTCGATGATCTGGTCAGCGCGCTGGATCGCCATGGATGGGATGGCGATTGGTATTTGCGTGCTTTTGACGATGACGGGATGCCTTGGGGGTCATCCCGGAATACCGAGTGCCGGATTGATCTGATTGCGCAAGCGTGGTCAGTTCTGTCAGGTCTGCCAGTGGATGACCGTACACGCGCCGCTCTTGGATCGGCGGGCGCTGATCTTGTTGACGAAAAGGCGCGTCTTATCCGGCTTCTTGCGCCCCCCTTTGACAAGACGGAACGTGATCCCGGATATATTCAAGCCTACCCGCCAGGCGTGCGCGAAAACGGTGGTCAATACACCCATGCTGCTGCGTGGCTGGGCATGGCATACGCCAAGATCAAGGATGGCGACCTTGCGCATCGCGTGTTTGACATCATCAACCCAATTGCGCGAACCAGCTCCCTGCAAGATGCAGATCATTACCGCCGGGAACCTTATGTTCTGGCCGGTGACGTGTCCGGTGTAGGTGCACAGATCGGTCAGGGGGGGTGGTCGTGGTATACCGGTGCGGCCGGCTGGACTTGGCAGTTGGGTGTTTCCGGTATTCTGGGCATAGAGCCAGAAGCGTGCTGCGTGCGGTTGGACCCCTGCCTGCCAAGCAACTGGGGGCAAGCAGAAATCATAATCGAAAGTGAACAAGGCCGGATCGAAATTGCAATCAAGGATCCCGATAATATCGGTCATGGTGAGATGCGGATCGTTGCGGACCAGTGCGCCATCGATGGGCTTTCCGTTCGATTTCCGGGCAAGGATCGCACATGTCAGGTCGTCGCGACCATAGTCGCACCATTTAGGGCTGAGGCGGAACAATCCGACAGCGTGAAATGATACGCAGTCACGCCACAAATGAATGTTCAGAACTGCCAGAAATCCGCCCTAAATAACCAAAGCCACACCGGAATAGTCCCAGCCTAACCCCCCATCAACGCCGCATCCCATTCATACTCCGTCAGCCGCTCAAACCCGCTTTCGGTGATCAGCACCTGATCCTCCAGTTTGATCGAAAAATCACCGCCCTCGGGGGAGACAAGCGCTTCGACGCAGAGCACCATTCCGGGTTCCAGTGGGTAATCAAACGCACCCGGCACGGCGTTGTCGGGATAGGCGACGAGGGGCCACTCGTCACACAGGCCCACCCCGTGCATCAGGCAGCCGTATTTCTGTTTCTGAAACTGCGCGTCCAGCACATGGGTGTTCGCGCTAAGCTCCGGGATCATCACGCCGGGTTTGAGCATTTGCATATTCTGCTCAATATGTTCGACACCGTGCCTCATGGCATAGATCATATCGGGGCGCGGTTTTTCGTCGCCGATCCACCAGGTGCGGCTGATGTCGACGCAGATGCCATAACTGCCGACAAGGTCGGTATCAAATGCGATGATCTCGTTTGCCTGGGTGATCCGGGGGCCGCATTCCTGAAACCACGGGTTGGTGCGCGGGCCCGAGGTAAGCAGGCGGGTTTCGATCCATTCGCCGCCGCGTTTGATGTTTTCGGCGTGCATCACGGCCCAGATGTCATCCTCGCAGGTCACGCCGTCGCCGACGTTGGCGCGGGCAAAATCCTCCATCTTTTTCACCGCCACTTCACAGGCATTTGACGCGCAGCGCATTGCGAGGATTTCGTCGGGGCCTTTGACAGAGCGGCTTTTTTCGGTGACCTCCTCGCCGTCCATGACCTCAAACCCCTGCGCTTCCAATGCGCGCAGCCCGTGCAGCATGATCTTGTCGACCGCGATGCGTTTGTTGCCGCCTGCATGGGCCTCGATCAGGGCGCGGACTTCGTTGCTGAATACGTCGGCTGCCACATCGACCTTGTCGCCACGGTCAAAGTAGAACAGATCCGCACCAGAACGTTGTTCGCGCACCAAGGGGTTGAATTCACTGAGGAACATGCCGTTTTTATAGTCCCAGATCACCATGTATCCATCGGCGCAGACCAGCACCGCGCGGAACGGATTGTGGGTGTTCCAAAGCTGCATGTTGGTGCTGTCGGTGGCATAGCGGATGTTGAGCGGGTCAAACATCAGCAGACCGCCATAGCCGCGATCCGTGATGTTTTTGGTCAGGCGGTCCAGGCGATACTGGCGCATGGCCGCAAGATTGGGCAGGGTCAGCCCGGCGGCCTTCCATTCGGCAAAGGCAAGTTGTGTCGGGCCGATTTCAATGCGGTCATTGTCGTTGGGGCTGCCGTCGAGCAAATGGCTGCCCAAGGTCGGGTCAATTTTGCGGGTGGCGCTGTAATGGTAGTTCATGGGAACCTCACTGGATGATCGCTTGTCCCAGCATGGCGCGGTTTGAACTGGAATATTTGGCAAAACCCGACGCTTTTGCATGTCGTTTTTGCGGGGCGCTTGGTAGGAGTTGAGGGATGATGATTTTGCAAGATGCGCTGCCGGATGCGCAACGAGGCACCGCAGAGTTGCCCGGCGTTGGTCCCTGTGCGGCAGATGACTGGCTGCGGGTGGATGAGGCCTATGCTGCGCAGATGGCGTATCGGGCGGATCTGATCGCCAATCGTCCTGAGGCGGTGTTGTGGTGTGATCCGCCTGCGTTTGAGGCGGCGTGCGAAGTGCTGTCAGAGGCGTTGTTGTTGTTGCCGGGATTGGGGTTTGAGGTTGGCGAAGAGCAGGTGACAACCCCCGATGGGCGGCGCGTCGAATTGGATTGGTCGGCACCGCTTTGGACGCTGGGGCATCTGGTGCAGGAAGATATTTGTGTCCTGCAAAAGCGCGGCGAGGAACATGTGCTGACCGGTGCGGTGCTGTGTTTCCCTGCGAATTGGCGTTTGGCGGACAAAGCCGGGCGGCCGTTGGTTGGTATTCACGACACGGTGGTTGAATATGACGACAACATCGCGCGGCGGGTCCAGCGATTGTTTGATGGGGTACGGGTGGGGCGGCCCCTGTGGCGGTTTAACAGATTGTCCTATGCAGAGCCGGACCTGCATCAGCCACGTCGGATTGCCGAGGATCGGCCACGGGTTTTCCAGCGCTCTGAACGGCAATGCATTTTGCGGCTGCCCAAGAGTGATGCGGTGATATTCACCATTCACACCTGGGTGGTGCGCGGTGCCTAGAACGTGGGTTTGGTGATCATCAGCCAGAGGATGGCCAGCACAGCGGCAAAGGCGGGAAATCCGCAGGCAAACCAAATGCGATAGAGGCGATGAAAGCGCGGGGGCAGGGGAATGCCCTGGGCCGCAGCGGTTTGGGCCAGATCACGCAGTTGTTTCTGTATCCAGATCACAGGCAGCCAAAAGACCCCGACAAAGACATAAAGCAGCAGTGCCCAAACCACCCAACCAGAGGTCAGCGGCCATCCGGCAGCTTGCGCCAGGAAATACCCGGTGATCGGTTGGGCGACAGCGGCGGTTGCGGTGAAGAGCCAATCGGCCACCACTACAATCCCTGCGACATGGGCGATCATCGCGGGGTTTTGACTGCGCTGACTGAGAACCATGAAAAACGCGATGCCTGCGCCGGTGCCCAGCAACACGGCGGTCCCAATCACATGGGCAAAGAGCAACAGATCGTGGATCATCGGTCGTCCATCAGCGCCATGACAATGCCGGCCAGCACAATGCCCGGTAGCACTTTTACAAAGGGGCCAAGCGGATCGACCCAGATATCGGGTGTCAGCACAGTGCCAGCGGCCAGAAACCCGAGCGAAACGGCGATCATCCCCCCACAGGCGCGGTGCGCGTGGCGGCGAAACAGAATTGCGGTACCAAGGGCTAAATCAATCACGCCACCGACGATGACCGCAAAAGATGCGATACCGGCGTCGATGCCGCGCGATGTGAGAACCTCGATGGCGGGACCTGTGCGGGCAAGGCCAATGAGACCGGACAATATCCAGAATAGGGACAATGTGGCAATCGCCACAGGCAGCAGCAGGAAAAGCCTTGAAAACCAACGGTCTTGCAGGGTTGCGGGCATGTCACGCAGGGTTTGATCCAGGGACTGGCAGGTTGCGCCACCGGCCGCGTGCCAGGCAGCAGGATCGCCCTTTATCCCGTCTGCCAGCACCGTAAGCGCGGTTGATCGAAAAGGGGAACGCCAGCCAAGCCAGCCCAATCCGTCGGCGATTTTGCCTGTGAGGGTCAGCAGGGGGCGCGGCACGGTGATGGTGAACCGCCAAGGGGCAAACCCCAGCCAGCCGTGTATGTTATTGGTGAGGCTTGCAAATGTGTGCACATCGGCTGATGTCACATCAGCAAGCGTGCGAGTCGGAATATCACCGCGCGCGGCCTGCACCACGGCTGCGGCCAGATCGTCTAGCGCGATTGTTTGAACCGGCGTCTCAGGCAAAACCTGAAAACCAATGAGCGGCATCGCAGCGGCCGCGCGCAGCAACGCCGTGCCGCCATAAGCGGTGCGGCCCAGAACAAGTGTTGGGCGCAGAATGATCCAATCGAGCGTGCTGTTCTTGAGAGCCGCGTCGCCATGGGCCTTGGTGCTCATAAAGGCCGTTGCGGCATCCAGCGCCACACCCACAGCCGAAATTTGAATGAAACGCGTCTGCTGATCGCCAAGCCCCTCGATGAGCGCCTTGATCGCACCTTCGTGGATCGCCGCAAGATCATCCCGCGCGCCATCCTGCAACGCGCCCGACGCATTCACCACTACATCGATGCCCGCCAGATCGCGCGCCCAATCGGCAGCGGGCATCCTGGCGATATCGCGGATCAGCCAATCACCATCCGGGTCGACGCGTCGCGCCGCATCTGCGTCGCGCCCCACGCCAGTCACCGTAAACCCGGCGGATTGCAATGCGCGCAGACAGGCCGCACCAATCAGACCATACCCGCCAAGGACAACTGCCCTTGGCGGAGATTTGACCGATGGCCCTGCCCGCGCATCGTTGCTCATGGTATATCCAGCACCATGTGTGGCTGGCCGTCTGAGGTCTTTTGTGGCGACACCCCACCGGGGTTCACCGTCGCGTTCACCTGTCGGCGGAACGAGCTGAAATGCGTGGATGTGACCACGTCGATCGCGGTGTCAAAGCGCACGGTAAGCGCCCAGAAGCCATTTGCCGATATGCGTGCGGCTTTGACCTGACCGGTGAACGAATGGCCCAGGTACCGGCCAGACACGGTCTGGCCGGGGGTGAAACTGGCGTGATCGTTGCGGGCCTGTGTGGCGATGGTGTTCCAGTCACGCGCGCCCCATTGGTGGGCGATGGTTTCCAGCGCTTCGGCATGGCTCATGATCTGACCACGCGCGGCCATGTCACCACGCAGGCGTTTTGCCTGTGATTTCAAGACGTCACGGGGTGGGACGGGATAATTCATTTCAAACACTCCTATTCTCGCAAAGGCGTGAAGGGGGTCCGCGTTGCCCAACAATCTGCGAGAGATTGGTGTGTTGTTCGTTTCAGGGCTTCACCGAATTGCGGACGGCAGGGGCCTGACCCTTGCGTCATGACATAGGAGCAGCAAAGGGCACGTGCAAGGCGCGATGTGCGGTGCGCAGGGCAGCTGTGGCTTTTGAGTATATTTGGCGAAAAGAAGCAGGATGGGTGGGCCCGAGTTTAGCCGCATTCATGAGGTTAACCGTCGATGCGCGCAGCGGCGAGCGCAATCGCCTTTTGATAGACGGTCGCGGCGTTCCATTGGTTCAGGACACGGAAATTGGTCTGGCCCTCTTGATATCCGGCCCCCGGTTTCCAGCCTTTTTGACGCAGGTAATTGGCGGTTGATGCCAAGGCATCCGCTTCATTGTAGAGATCGACACGACCATCGCCGTTTGCATCGACACCGTAACGTAATGCGTTGCCGGGCAGGAATTGTGTATGTCCCAACTCGCCATGTTTCGCCCCTTTGGTATTGGCCGTGATGGTCCCGCGATCGACAAGCATCAGGGCACCAATCGCATGGGGGGTGAACAAGGACGACCGGCGACAGTCATACGCCAGCGTCAGGATGGCGGGCACGACGGCGCTGTTGCCCATGTTTCTGCCAAAGCCTGTTTCCATGCCATGGATGGCAAGCAGCACGCCCGCAGGCACCCCATAGCGGTTTTCAAGGGACTGGTAAAAACCAGCGTTGCGCGCCTTGCGTTTGCGCGCCGATGCGGCAAACCCATCAAGCGAGCCGAGCCGGATGCGGATGAAATCATTCAGCGCATAACGCACGCCCTTCTGATTGCGATCAGCCGCGATGGTGCTGCTTGCGTAGGATGCCGAAGCCAGCGCATCAAGACCGCGCTGTTTGACACCTGCCGCTTTTGCCTCGGCCGCAAAGGCAGCTTTCCAGGCGTTGAACCCGCCACCGCTGTTGCCACAAGGGGCCGCATAGGCCGGCACGGCAAGGGCGGCTGTGAGGGATAATGAAATGATGAAAGATTTAATTTGGCGCATCTGAAACCTCACAAAGGACGGGGCAAAATTTCCCGAACCTTAACGCGAATTCTGCAAGGTGCAAAGAGTTAGGCAGACGTGAGTGGTGACGTAATACCGCACGATGTTCGTGCAGGTAGGGCGCGGTTAGCCTGCGAAAGCAAGGACCCACTGATATTCGGGCGTTGTCGCGGCCCAAGCGTAAGCTGCGCCGCCCGTCAGGATGGTAACGCCAACAAAAAATGGAAACGTAAAGATGGAGCTTTTTGAACGGGCGCGTCCACCGGATTTCTTGGCTACACCAGTAAAAGTAACCTCCTGCGCCTTGTTAATGCGCGCGATGCGTTGTTCGAAAGTAGTTGTAGACACGGCCATCGTTAAATTCCACCTACTGGGGTACTGGGGCCCAATCTCACTAATAATAGGGGCCAAAATTGGGCGCGGGTGGGGCATTTTGGATCACCCTGATATTTAACGAAAAAGGGCACCCCAGTGAGGATGCCCTTTGATGATCAACGGTCGATTCTGACCTGAATTGTTGATCAGCAGCTGTAGTACATGCCGAATTCGACCGGGTGCGGCGTGTGCTCGTATGTGTGGACTTCTTCCATCTTGAGCGCGATATAGCCTTCGATCTGATCCTTGGTGAATACGTCGCCTGCAAGCAGGTAATCCATATCCTTCTGCAATTCCTCCATTGCTTCGCGCAAGGAGCCGCAGACCGTCGGGATACCGGCCAGTTCTTCGGCGGGCAGATCATAGAGGTTCTTGTCCATGGCTTCGCCGGGATCAATCTTGTTCTTGATGCCGTCAAGGCCAGCCATCAGCAGGGCAGAGAAGCACAGGTATGGGTTTGCCGCTGGATCAGGGAAACGCGCCTCGACACGTTTGGCCTTGGGGCTTTCTGTCCATGGAATACGCACGCAGCCCGAGCGGTTGCGTGCGGAATAGGCGCGCAGCACGGGTGCCTCAAAGCCCGGAATCAGACGTTTGTAGCTGTTGGTGGTCGGGTTGGTGAAGGCGTTCAGCGATTTGGCGTGCGTCAGGATGCCACCGATGAACCACAGTGCCTCTTGGCTGAGGTCGGCGTATTTGTCGCCTGCAAACAACGGCTTGCCGTCTTTCCAGATCGACATGTTCACGTGCATGCCCGACCCGTTGTCGCCATAGATCGGCTTGGGCATGAATGTCGCGGACTTGCCGTAAGCATGGGCGACGTTGTGGATCACGTATTTGTACTTCTGAATTTCGTCGGCCTGCGTGGTCAGCGTGCCAAAGATCAAACCAAGCTCGTGCTGGCACGACGCAACCTCGTGGTGATGCTTGTCGACCTTCATGCCAAGACGCTTCATCGTGGAGAGCATTTCGGCGCGCAGGTCCTGTGCCTCATCCACCGGGTTGACCGGGAAATAGCCGCCCTTGAGGCCGGGGCGGTGGCCCATGTTCCCCATTTCATAGTCTGTGTCAGTGTTCCACGACGCATCGGATGCATCAACTTCGTAGGATACCTTGTTGATTGAATTGGAAAATTTCACATCGTCAAAGAGGAAAAATTCGGCCTCAGGACCGAAATAGGCGGTATCACCGATACCGGAGGATTTCAGATAGGCCTCTGCTTTTTCGGCCGTGCCGCGGGGGTCACGTTCGTAGGATTCGCCGGTGTCCGGTTCAACAATCGAACAATGCACACAGATGGTTTTTTCGGCATAGAATGGATCGACATAGGCACTTTCCACATCCGGCATCAGCTTCATGTCGGACGCTTCGATGCTTTTCCAGCCGGCGATGGAAGAGCCGTCAAACATAAACCCTTCTTCAAGGAAATCTTCGTCTACCAGATCATTCACCACAGTCACATGCTGCAGCTTGCCGCGTGTGTCAGTGAAACGGATATCGACATATTCGATATCCTCGTCTTTGATCTTTTTCAGGAACGCTTTGTTGTCCATGAGTTTTGTCCTCTGCTTGGAATGTCGTGGTGATGATTACAGTGCGTCCGACCCGGTTTCTCCGGTCCGGATGCGGATTGTTTGTTCGATTGTGGAGACAAAGATTTTGCCATCGCCGATTTTTTCGGTTTTGGCAGCATCTACAATGGCTTCGATGGCGGCATCGACCTGATCGTCGTCCAACACCACTTCAACTTTTACCTTGGGCAGGAAATCAACGACGTATTCGGCCCCCCGGTAAAGCTCGGTGTGTCCCTTTTGGCGTCCAAAACCTTTGACCTCAATGACAGACAGACCCTGAACGCCAACATCCTGAAGGGCTTCTTTCACTTCGTCCAGTTTGAACGGTTTGATGATCGCTTCGATCTTTTTCATGAGGGTCCTCCAAATATTTGCGCGCGTTGAGGGCGTCATTTCATTTTGGATGGGCAGGGTCCATGCAACGGGCTAGTCTGGGGTCTGAAGACGGTGCAATTTATTTGAGCGCGCCTGAAAAATAATCGAACCGCCTAATAATTGGGCATAGTTGAATCGAGAGTTGAGATGACCGAACTGCTGACCGCCGCCCAGATGCGCCAGATTGAACAGGCCGCGATAGATGCGGGGGCCGTAACCGGGCTTGAGCTGATGGAGCGGGCAGGGCGCGGCGTGGTGGATGCCGTGTTTGAGGTATGGCCGGAACTGGCCGCGACCTCGCACCGGGCAGTGGTGCTGTGCGGACCGGGCAACAACGGCGGAGACGGGTTTGTCGTGGCGCGGTTGTTGAAGGAGTGGGGTTGGGACGTTGACGTGTTTCTCTATGGGGATGCAGAAAAACTACCACCGGATGCTGAAACCAACCTCAAGCGATGGGCGGAATTGGGTGAAATCCGTCTGTTGCATGCAGAAAATGTGTTCAAGGTGGCCCGACCGGATATTGTCGTGGACGCGGTGTTTGGCATCGGCCTGACGCGTGCCTTGCCGGACGAGATCGCACAGGTCTTGAACCAAGGGGGCAGGGCAGGATGGGCCAAGAGCCACCGGATCAAAACCGTTGCCGTCGATTGCCCTTCGGGCCTCAATCTGGATACGGGGTTTATTTCTTTCAACGGCTCTCCCGATGATCCCGATTTTGACGCCTGGCCCAGAACGCTGAACTCTGCCGATCTGACGGTCACCTTTCACAGCCCGAAGCCGGGCCATTATCTGGCCCTCGGTCCGACACTATGCGGCGAACTGCGCGTCGCGGACATCGGGCTTGACGGCGAAGCGCAGGAGCGGGTCAGCATCGGCATGCCGCCGGATCTCGAGCGCGCGCGTCTGGTTGAGCCGATATTTTTGGGCAAACCGCTGCCACAACGGATGTGGCCCAATGACCAAATGGGGCGATCTGGACTGGCGACCCATAAATATGACCGTGGCCATATCATGGTCTTTGCGGGGGGCGTCGGTCGGGGTGGGGCCGGACGGATGGCAGCGCGCGCGGCATTGCGGGTCGGTGCCGGGTTGGTGACCGTCCTGTGCCCGCCTGCCGCCTTGCAAGAGAATGCCTGCCATCTGGACGCCATCATGCTGCGTGCGCTGCGTGATCCTGCGGCGCTGGGCGAGGTTGCCGACGACAGGGTGACGGGTTTTTGCCTTGGCCCGGGACTTGGCGTGTCCGAGAATACGCGTGCAATGGTGGGTGCCGTTTTGGCCCGGCGCGCCACGGCGCGTGACCGGCGCGATCCGGTGGTCGTTCTGGACGCTGATGCACTCAGTAGCTTTACCGATTGTCCCGACACCCTGTTTGAGCAGACCTACGGGCGCACGGTCCTAACGCCACATTTAGGTGAATTTGACCGATTGTTTCCCGATCTCGGGCAGGCGCTGCGCCAAGGCGCATCAAAGATCGACGTAACGCGGCAGGCCGCCGAAAGGGCAGGTTGTGTTGTTTTGCTGAAAGGAGCCGACACCGTCATCGCCGAACGAGGCGGTGGGGCATCGGTGCACGCGGCGACGTACGATCGCGCCGCCCCGTGGCTTGCCACAGCCGGGGCAGGTGATGTTCTGGCCGGCATGATCGCGGGGCTGGCGGGTGCACCGCTTGCGTCAGAAGTGTTTTCCATGGCCGAGGTCGCCGCATGGTTACACGTCGAATGCGCCCGCAGCTTTGGTCCCGGATTGATTGCCGAGGACCTGCCCGAAGAATTGCCGAAAGTGTTCCGGCATCTGGGTGTATAGCTGGTGTCATGGCATTCCCCAGGTCATCCGCAGCACATGAAGTGTGCCTTTCAAGGGCCTGATTTTTACCCTCGCCAAGCCCGCGCGTGTTTGATACGAGGGCCGTCAATCGCCAAGGCGATGTGTGCGGGTGTGGCGGAATTGGTAGACGCACCAGATTTAGGTTCTGGCGCCTATGGCGTGGGGGTTCGAGTCCCTTCACCCGCACCACTATGCCGGAAAATCAAATTAAGGTTGCGGTCGACGCGTGTTATGGCGGGTGGCTTAACCGGCATTCCACAAGATCTGCCAAACGCCATGTGAGCATCACTTAAGAAAGCGCTGAAAAACCAATCAAAATTATGCAGGCACCGGCCAGAACCCGATAGGTCACGCCACGCCGTCTGGCTCTGCGCTCGGCGGCTTCATGTTCCGATAACTTTTCTAGAAGTTGGAAAACTCCCGGCTCTCTGAAAATTTGCCTTGGCATGACTGGTTCCCACTTCACTCGTTACGCGATTAGGCGAAAAAAGGCCGCGCTGGTTTCCCGGCGCGGCCTGTACTCGTTAAGAATGCTTTCGCGTCATTGTCCCACGGGGATGAAACGACAATGACGCGGGGCCAGAAATGAACCGAAGATCGTGGCCACAACCGTTTACCTTCTATGGTTGAATATGCATTTCAGCCTGAGTCGTTCCAATTGGTTGAATTTAAAAAATTTGGGGGTGAAAATTCACTATTAACGGGTGATTTGTTTACAGTCACAACCACTGACATTTTGCACGGATACCCTTGATTGTTGCGCCGGTGGCGACAAACTAGGGTGCAGGGCAGGCCAATCCAATTCCTAGATCTGCCAACACGACAAAGCCGGGCGCTCAGCCCCATTTAGATCTCTAGATGAATGCGGTTGGGGTCCGACCCCACGTCAGTCAGGTCATCACAGGGGCGTTGGCGATTCGTGGGGGGACGCTACCAAGACGGGGATGCTGGTGGTCAGCTCTGATCACTCAGGTGACACGTCGAACCACAGACCTTCAATATTGACGCAGGCAGGTTCGCCGCAATGGAACAGATAATAGGTGAACCCACTCTGCGGCTTTCTGGCGATATAGCCCCGCCCGACAAGTGATTCAGCATAAGTTGTGGATGTGCCGCTTGTGTGTCGCGGCAACTTAAGGGTCTGCACTGGCGACACCAAGACATCACTGATCGGAAGCTGCCGATCAAGTGACGCCCTCGGGATCACAATCGGATTTGATTTTGGATGCAGCGAAAGGAACTTGGCATCAAGCTGTATTTTATCAATCCACTGTACTTTCAGGTACCTACCAGACTGTGTTCTCACAGGGTCGCGAAGACGCAGCGCTTCTATCGGCAAGTTTCCGAATGAGGTTGCTACCCGTGCTTTTCCACCAAAGCCCGGCAATGTCCAGGACCGGGTGTCCGGCGCAGGGCGTTGGGGTCTCGGCGTTACGACGTCCGGACCTAATTTCACGCGTATGTTTTCGAGCAACTGCTCGTCGTCAAAGGGCCGCAACATGGGGTACTCACAAATTACAAACTAAGATACTGTTTTTGTGGCCTGCCGGTGCCCTCCAACACCGGCAGGCCAAGCAAGGGCCAGGAGAACATTGCCCCGCTCTTTTGGTCACCGCAATTTGCGTTTGTGCGGTGGAAATATGGTTGGCGCTAAGGCATCAGCCCAAAAACTGGAGCGTGATCAGCGAAATGCAGACGCCCATAAAAACAGCATAGAGATAGGAATGTACCCGTTCGATCCGCTCGGCATTCAGCGTTTCGGCCGGTGCGTTGGGCGGACGTGCATCGGATGATTGCCGATAATTGGCAGATCCGTGTGTCTGTGTCTTATGCATATTGTTCTCCAATAACTCAAACCAGATTGCAACTTAGGGTGTTAAAGTGACCGTGCGGTGCAGGCCGCACGGTCAGTACTCATTAATAATCGTCCCTGCTGCCTGACGGGATGGAGACGGGCTGCAGCATAAAATCAGCTTGGTTTAAATCTCGTTCCTCTTTCTAGCCCAACGGGAGCCAGTTCTGGAATTGGTTGAATTTATTTTTTTTGCACACGCAGATACACCAATAACGGGTGATTAATTTACCCTCATTACGGGAAACTATGGGGCGAGTATGTGCCCATTGTTCACGGGAAGACCGCAATACGGACGGTTTCCAGTTATCCCGCGCGTTGTTTGCCGATTTCCATGCTTGAGGATGTGTCGGATTATGATTGTTCTGAGAAAGGTATGAGAATTTTAGCGGACCCTGAACGTGGAGAGTTAGACGGTAGGGCCGGCGATTTTTTCGAGGACACTCAGCGTGATAAAAACGATGAATGCCCAGATCATCAGCTCAAACGCGGCAAGATTGGTGCCGCTCAGCCAGACCTGCAAAAGGCCCCCTTGCGGGCGCAGGCCAAGTTCGGCCATTGCCCCGTTGCGCGCCCAAAGTTCAAGCGGCCAGAACCGTGAGATATAAAGCAGCGCCAGCGCAGCGATAAAGACCAACAGGATTTTGAAAAAGCTGAGAATCATCACAGCACTTCTATCGTTGTGTCATCGACCAGAAACAGCAGCAGATCGCCACGGCGCACAACCTGACCTTCGACAGAGATGTAAATACCGACGTAATCGAGCATCAAAGGGCTCACCGCGCCACCGCCGCTGTCACCGATCATCAAGAATTCAGTGCCCTCCACGGGCTGAGAGGACACGAAGACGGGTGGAACACCGCCCAGCAGGCACAGATTGGCGCAGGCTTTATGTGCAAGCCCCCGACCCGGACGCATCGCCCCGGCGAGGCATTTGCCATCACAGATCTCACCCGTCAGCCGCCAGACGCCCAAATCTTGCGCAGGTACGGGCGCTGGATCTTGGTCGTCCGCTTTGACGCTGCGAACCTGAAGCATGTCGATTGATCCACGCTCCAATACGATACCTGTCACCACGGCCGATTGCCCCTCGTGGGGCGCGGTGCGGCGCTGGGCACCCCGTTTTGCGGGACCTGCCAACATCAGAGTGTGGCCCGCTTTGATACGGTCGTTGCCTTGCGTGACATAGAGCGTGGGGTAGGGCGCGTTTTGCACAATGCCGGTTACCGTCTGCGCGCCATAATCAAATCGGAACGCCCCCGAACCGGGGTCATCCTGTGTCGCCCCCACGACCAGACCCATCGCCCCCATCAGCACGACAAAGAGCGCCATTACACCGATCAGGAACCCCTTAAGGGCCGCCGGGACAGGCAGGTACCCAACGAAAAATGGCTTCTTGGGGAGCTTCATGTCGTGTCTCCCGACAGAGCATAGGGTTCGACAAAGGTGCCGGGCGGATTGGCGTCGGGATCAACCTGCACCTGTCCGTTGACCACGCGCACCCGGTAGGTTGGTACTTTTTCAGTAAAAGGGGCAGGCGACATGCCGTTGGTGACATCATATTGAAACCCGTGCCATGGGCAGGTCACAAGGCAATTGATGATCTTGCCTTCGCCCAGCGGGCCGTTCTGGTGCGCGCAGGCGTTCGAAATGGCGGAAAGGGTGTCGTGATTGCGGAAAACGGCCACTCTTTCACCATTTGAAAGTCGTGCAACGCGGGCATGGCTCTGGGCTATGTCGCCCAATGCACAGATGGTTTCCCATGAAGCCTCTGCGGCTGTAGCCACCGGGTCCAGACGTGTGCG
The DNA here is from genome assembly GCF_042611115.2 of Sulfitobacter sediminivivens. Classification (NCBI taxonomy): domain Bacteria; kingdom Pseudomonadati; phylum Pseudomonadota; class Alphaproteobacteria; order Rhodobacterales; family Roseobacteraceae; genus Sulfitobacter; species Sulfitobacter sediminivivens. Next base: position 10,947 of record NZ_JBHGAR020000011.1, on the reverse strand, counting down.
TTCGGCCCAGGCAGCGGCAAGATGCAGCAGGGTCGTAACAGCGACACAAATCGCCACGATTATTCCGAAAACCGGATTGGTCTGATCTTGCAGGACCCCGAAGGCGATATGGGCCACCACGGACGCATAGGCCGGATAGATGAGATAATGCAGCGATTTCCAGACCCGTGGGGTCAGGAATTTCATCCAGAAATCATGGCTGGTCGCCGCCAATATCATCAGGCAGAGAAGGGAAAAGATTCCGAACGCCTCGAACGGGAAGCCAAGCAGTCTTCCATAGCCGGTGTTCGATGCCAGAAGTGCCAGATATTTGTCCATCGGCCCGCCAACAAAGTACCAGTTGAGGATAAAGCCGGCATGGGTGATCGCGACAAAAACCGTCAAAACGCCAAAATGGCGGCGGTTGTAGAGCAGGGGCAAGAACCGCGTGTCGAGCCGGGCAAGTGGTCCGATCGTCAGGATCGCTGTCATCATGAAAAACGCACAGGCCCCAAAGGCGCGGGCGTTGTGAATCTGTCCCGTGATGGCGCGCTCATGGTCCAGAATACCGGGAGTCAGGTTCACAAAAATCCACAAGAACGCCATGATCCCGACAATCAGGATCGCATCATAGATGTATTTGTTCCGGTTCCATTGAACGGGGACGTATTTGACGCTCACTGTGTGACCTCCCCGGCGGGGGCAAGCCGGACTGCGGGCACATCAGCGGGCCATGTCTGGCGAAAAGCATAGGCGCTGCCAAGCGTCAGGATCACAACAACGGCCATCACAGCCGCCACCACCGCGTGCGCCTGACGCGGTGGTTTGTGGCGCAGATGCCAATTGTCGCCCCCATGTGCCAATTCCCACCAGCGCCACAACACAAGCGGCCAGATCAGGATCACGCCCGGCACGATCAGCGGTCTGAACGTCAGTGCGCCGCGTGCATCTTCGTCAATGATATCCATCCCGAAAAGCACAAAAGCGATGGCGACGGCCGCGCCCAACACCACCCAGCCCTGTGCAAAGCCTATCAAAAACAGTGACGCAGTCATTTTCCCCTCCAACGACGACGTGGATCGGCATTTCAATCAAATACAACGCTATTGTGCGTCATAGGACAAGAAGGAAGTGAGCAAAAACAATAGGGTTGACGACCTGCTAGGCCAGCACGATCAGCCAGAACCAAACGGTCAGGATTGAGCTGGCCGTGGCGATCAACACCGATGTTGCCGCCACCCGGCGCGCGCGGCCATACATATTGGCAAAAATATAGGCGTTGAACCCCGGTGCCATTGCCGCCGTCAACACCCCGGACCGAAACGCATCCTGGGGCAGATCAAGGGTGGTGCCAAAAGTCCAGACGAGTGCCGGATGCACCAGCAGCGCGATGATGCAGACCATGGCAATGGCCTTCATATCGCCCTCTGGCTTGTACTGGATCAGCACGCCACCAAGCGCAAAAAGTGCCGCAGGCAAGGCGGCGCGCACGATCAGCGACAGCGCATCATCAACAACACCGGGAATGGGCAGGCCGGTCAGATTGACGGCAAAGCCCAGCAGGATGCCGATCACCAGCGCATTGCGGAACATCGCGCGGCTGACATTGCGCACCAGCGACAGACCGGTTTGGCCTCGGTTGCGCACAAATTCCATCACCGTGATCCCCAGACCATAGCAAAACGGCGCATGAAACGCGACGATGGCAAAGTTGCCCGCCATCGCATCAGGCCCATAGGCGCGTTCCGTGATCGGCAGACCCAGCAGGATCGAATTGGAAAAGAGACAGCAAAAACCGATGGCCACGCAGTCTTCCCAATCGCGCTTAAAAAGCAGCCGTGCGCCAAAGATGCCAAGTGCGAAACACAAAGCTGCACCTGCGTAGAAACTGAACATTAGGCGCGGATCGAAAGACGCAGACAAATCCAGCCGGGCGATGGCTTGGAACAGCAGGCAGGGGATGGCGAAATTCTGGGTAAACCTCATCACCCCGTCGATGCCCGTCATCGGGAAAAGACCCCGCCAGACTGCGACATAGCCAAAGCCAATGACCAGAAAGACCGGTAGGATGACATCAAGGAGCGTTTGCAAATCGGGACCTGTGGTTGGGGTGAGAGGGCAGGCGTGCAGAGCCGCGCGCCGCGGTTATCTGGCCGATTGAAACGTCACGGAAGCGGGAATGTCAGCGTCAGCCCATCAAAGGCGGGTTCGATATGGTCGGGTGTCTCGGCGCAAACGGTCGCATAGTCCAGATCATTGTGCATGTTGGTCAGCACCGCCTTGCGGGGTGCCACCTTTTCGATCCACTCAAGGGTCTGGGCCAAATGGCTGTGGGTCGGATGCGGATCCCGGCGCAGGGCGTCCACAATCCAGCAGGTCAGATTTTCGAGATGCGGCCAGACATCATCAGGAATAGACGCCACATCAGGCAGATACGCCACGTCGTTCATCCGAAACCCCAGCGCATCCATGCCACCGTGTTTCACCAAAAACGGGGTGAAGGTGAGGGTGCCGCCGGGTCCGTCAATCGACACATCCCCGGTAATGTCATTCATGTCCAGAATGGGCGGGTACATTGAGCCTTTTGGTGTCACAAAAGCATAGCCGAACCGCGCAAAAAGCGCGGCGCGGGTCGGGGCGTCGGCCCAGACCGGCAGGCGCGCGCGCATGTTAATGACAATCATCCGCAGATCATCCAGCCCATGCACATGGTCCGCATGCGCGTGGGTATAGATCACCGCATCAAGCCGCCCGACGCCTGCATCAAGCAGTTGGTTGCGCAGGTCGGGGGAGGTGTCGATCAACACGGTCGTGGTTCCCTCCGTCGTGACCCGCTCAACAAGCAAGGAACAGCGACCGCGGCGGTTTTTCGGCTCGGTCGGGTCGCAGGCCCCCCAATGACCGCCCAGACGCGGCACCCCGCCCGAAGACCCGCAGCCCAATATGGTGACACGCATCTCTGCCATCAGGCTGCGGCCTTGTATTGTGCGACCTTGGTAAACAGGCGATCAAAGTTATCCTGCGTTTGGGCAGCAAAATCGGCGTAGTCCATGCCAAATGTCTCTGCCGCCTTGCGCGCGGTATGTGCCGTGTATCCGGGCTCATTCCGTTTGCCCCGGTGCGGAGGCGGCGCAAGGTAGGGTGCATCTGTTTCAACCAATATCCGACCAAGCGGTGCGGCAGCAAAGATGTCACGCAGATCGCTAGATTTGGGGAATGCGGTGATGCCGGACATCGACAAGTAGAACCCCAAATCAAGTGCGGCCTGCGCCAATGCAGCCGAAGATGAAAAGCAATGCATCACGCAGGTAAACGCGCCGTTTGCATGTTCTTCGGTCAGGATGCGTGCCATATCGTCGTCCGCCGCGCGCGCATGGATGATCAGCGGCAGCCCCGTTTGCCGTGCAGCATCAATGTGGATGCGCAGGGATTGTTGCTGAACATCAGCGGATTCTGCGGTGTAGTGATAATCAAGTCCGGTTTCACCAATCCCGACCATTTTTGGATGGCGGGCAAGCGCGATCAGTTCGTCAGTTCGGGCCAATGGTTCTGACGCGGCGGACATCGGATGGGTCCCCGCAGCATAGAAAACCGGTGCGTGCGCCTCTGAAATGGCGCGGACGGCCGGTTCGTTCTTGAGCTTTGTGCAGATCGTGACCATGCGGGTTACACCGGCGGCGGTGGCACGGTCGATGATGTCAGTCAATTGGCCTTCGAAATCGGGGAAATCGAGGTGGCAATGGCTGTCTGTGATCTGTGGTGGGTTGGTCATGCCTGTCCCGGTATCTGCGCTAGCGGGGCGCGGTGTCGCCCATCTTGAACAGGGTATCTAGGACCAGTGCGGCAGGGTCAAGGTTGACCGCCATGCCATGTTGCGCACGTGCAGATATCTCCTGCGCCACTTCCGCCCATGCACGACCCTGCGCAGGGGTTGGTGACAGACGGTGCAGTAATTGCGCTTCGCCCGGTGCGGCCTCAACAGCGGGTGGCGTGCCGGTGGCCCCGGTGCGTGCAAGCCGTGCCAGCAACAGATCAACGAGGGTAAAGAGCAACGCCAGCTTTTCTTCGGCACCGCGCTGGGCGGCGGCTTCGGCCAGCTTGATCGCGCGGGCGCGGTCCATGCGGGGGAGGGACGCCATCAGCGCCACCAGTTCCGCATAGATATTGAGCCCGCCCATCAGCGACAGGCGCAACGCACCGCCCACCGATCCGCCGGAAAGTTCCGCCAGCGCGCCCGGATCGCCCTCGATCAAGACACCGGAGGCTGCCAGCGCTTCGGCCATCTGATCAGCATCCAGCGTGCCCATGCGCAAAACCCGGCAGCGCGACCGGATCGTGGGCAACAGGCCCGAGGGTTGATGGCTGAGCAACAAAAGCGTGGCCCGCGCAGGCGGCTCTTCGAGCATTTTCAAGAGCGCATTGGCCGCGTTCACGTTCATCTCATCCGCATCATCAATGATCACCACCCGGCGACCACCATCAGCGGCGGACATCTGGAAAAAACCGTTCAGCGCGCGGATGTCATCCACCACGATCTGCTTGCGCATGCGCTTGGTGTCAGGGTTGATGCTGCGCGTGACCGCCTTGAGGCCGCCTTCACCGCCTGATGCAATACGCCGGGCAACCGGGTGATCGGGGGCAATATCCAGCGAGCCGGGTGTGGGGGCCGCAAACATACCGCCCTCATCGGGGTCCGGCGTTGCCAGCAAAAACCGCGCAATGCGCCACGCCAGTGTAGCTTTGCCCACGCCGCGCGGCCCGGTCAGCATCCATGCATGGTGCAGCTTGCCCGCATTGAACGCCGCCAGAAACGCAGCCTCGGCCGCTTCCTGCCCAATCAGGCGCACGGTTTCGCGCGGGTGCAGGGCACCGTCTACGCGGTCAGGTTGGGGGGCATCATCGCTCATGATCTGGGGTGTACCATGTTTGGGGCGAGAGGGAAGAAGGAGAGAGACGAGATTGCGGGTTCGATGGCCGTGGGCATGGCAGGTTTGAGGCCTTAGCTGGCATTGATTTGAGAAAGGTCACTGCAAAGGAGGTCGAGGATACAGGGAATGCTGGACGTATTGGAGCAGGAGCAGGGCCAGGTCGCTATCGGCAATAAGATCCGCTGCGACGACGCGCCGTATCAAAATGGAAATGATCTTTGTGATAGCGGTCCGCGTCAGGGCCAAGCACCGTACCGAACAGACCGCAGGCCCCTGTGTGGAGCTCACGCATAACACCGTTTGTCGCTTTGTTCGCCCAGCCGTCGCGCACGGTGATCACGGTACCATCCATCAGTATGAAGGACGAGATATCAACCGCGCGGCCCTTGGCATGTTCGGAAAGACGCCCGCGGGTCCGATTGTTCTGTTTCCTGCAGGCATAGTGGCCGGACAGGCGCAATCCCTTCAGACCACCTCCCTGATCCGCAAAGGCCGGTTTTGCCGTGTTCTCCAGCCACGTCTTCAGCGTAATGGCCGTCCTGCAATCCATCGTCGCCAACTGGCTGAGCAAGACATCAGACACAGCTCTGATGCGTACAGGGTCGGCAATGCCGCATCCCCGCAACTTCCCAGAAAAGGGCTTGCGGTTTTCACCGATAATGGTCCAGTCGCTACACACCGCGCCGCGTTCAAGCATCTTTTCTCGCCCGATTTCGATCTGGCGAGACCTGCAAGGGCGCAGCCGTGGTCTTGGAGAGACCATTAAGTCTGGTTTAGGGTTGGCAGCGGCGGCGTCTTGCTCGGAGATTACCGCCAGATCTGCGGGCAGTTCATACACCGCAAGATCTTGTGATTGCGCCTGCTCAGGTTCTTCGCAATCCGGCGCGGCACCCGCCATACTTGCACATAAAATAAACAATGGAACCAATACGCGCATAGAATACCTCGTTCCCATTCAGGTTCGGCCGATTGCCTATTTGTCTCTTTCTTCAGGTCGTTGATACAGGACCCTATCATACCTTGCGACGCAGCAATAGCGGCCGATACCCTTTGTCTTTGCAATCTAACGTTGTAAGCGCTTGGAACAATACGATTTCACAACTTCAACACCCCCGTTTTTCGCCAATCAGAGGCCAGTTGAAAACACCCGAGACACAATAAGGCGTCTTTAGCACACATGCTCAGGGTGTTACGGAAGTAACTGCAAATAGTCCCACTGCAGTGAACATCTGGATTGCCCCGCATTGTGTAATTTGGCAATGTTTATTTGCCGGGATGCAGTCGTTTCGAAGGAGCGCTCGACAAGGGTCCCTCTCAGCCTAGGGCTTGGACCACATCCACTGCCACGTCCTCAACGCTCCGTCCGCCGTCAATGACCACAAACCGATCCGCGAATTCCTCGGCCAGCGCCAGAAAGCCAGCGCGCATCTTGGTCTGCAAGACCTCGCCAAAACCCTCAAACCGTTCTTCCGCCGTCTGCCGTGACAACGCACGTGACAGCCCCTTTTTAGGGTTCATGTCGATCAGAATCGTCAGGTCCGGTTCCACCCCGATCATCAGGTCGTGCAGTGTGTCCACCGTCTGGCGCAGATCGCCACGGGACAACCCCTGATACATCCGAGTGGAATCGGCAAAGCGGTCACAGATCACCACTTTGCCTGCCGCCAAAGCCGGGCGAATGGTGCGTTCCAGATGATCACGGCGCGCGGCCGTGAACAGCAGGATTTCGGTCTCTGCCGACCAACGGTTCGGGTCGCCCTGCAAGACCAGAGCTCGGATTTCTTCGGCACCCGGCGATCCACCGGGTTCGCGCGTCAGCACGACTTCACGCCCCTGCGCGCGCAGGTGGTCAGCCAACAGATGCGCCTGCGTGGACTTGCCCGACCCATCGATGCCTTCAAAACTGATGAACAGGCCCGTTAGGGCGTCATTGGCGGTCACGACGCGTCCTGTGGCCCCGCGTTGAGGCGCGCCAAAAGATGACGTACGGCGGCGGTTATCTTGACCATGAAGCCCCCGGGGCCGACTGCCTCTGAGGCAACCAGCGGGACCCGGATTTCAGACAGACCTTCACGGGTCAGAACCAGTTCTGCCAATTCATCACCCTTGGAAATGGGCGCACGAAAGGGACCTTTGTAGATCACCTCGGCCTGCATTTCCTGACCCCCTGCGACCGGCGCGAGAACCGACAATTCTTCTTTCAGTTCCAGACCGACTGTCTGGGCCATGCCCATCGACACCGGGGCCTCGGCCAATTGTGTGCCGGCTTTGCCCAGTGACCGCTGCGAGAATTGCCGGAACGCCCAATTAACGATGGATTCAGATTCCTGCGCACGGGCGGCAACGCTGTCGAGGCCGGACAGGACAAAGATCACCCGCCGATCACCTTGCTTGGCAGAGCCGACAAGACCATAACCCGCCTCGCTGGTGTGGCCCGTCTTTAACCCATCTGCGCCAATACCCAGCGTTAACAACGGGTTACGGTTTGACTTGTTGCTGGGGACCCGGTTGTCGAATTCAAATTCGGTCTCAGCGAACAGCGGATAGAACTGTGGAAAGTCAGTGATGATACGGTTCGCCAGCAGCGCCAGATCGCGCACTGACATCAGGTGTCCCGCTTGCGGCCATCCGTTTGAATTGGCGAATGTTGAATTGGTCATGCCGAGTTGCTGTGCGCGTTGGGTCATCAACCGGGCAAAGCCGTATTCTGTCCCGTCAGGCGACAGCGCTTCTGCGATCACGGCACAGGCATCATTGCCAGACAATACGATGATCCCCCGCAAAAGGTCCTCGACCTTGACGCGCTCCCCGGACCTTAAAAACATTGACGAACCGCCATAGGACATGGCGTGTTGAGAGACCGGCAATTCCTCAACCAGATTAAGGCCGCCATCTTCCTTGCCCCGTTCGATTGCCTCAAATGCCATGTAAAGCGTCATCAGTTTTGACATGGACGCGGGCGGCAGAGGCGTGTCGGCATTCTTGGCCAACAAGACGGTTCCGGTTGTTTGATCAAGAACATAAGCCGCAGTGGCGCGGGTCTCAAACGCGAAGGCGGGCAAGCTGAACAGGATCAGCGCCAGACAGGCAGAAATATGGCGGATCATTGGGTTAAGATGCTCCTAAATCAGGTCAATTTGAAACGGCGTAGGCATCAGAGAAGCCTTCAGCCTTGATCGCTTTGATCAGGTTATCAAGTTCAGATGCGCTTGTCGCCGGGCCAACCAGAACACGCCAAAACGCCTTGCCATTGATCTCACTGCGCCTGACGGATGGCACCATGCCCGCGCCGCGCATTTGTTTGGCAGTGCGTTCGGCGTTGGCTTCAACGCTGAAAATACCCAGCTGGACATAGGATTTCGACAGATTGGATGCAGGCGCGCGCGGTGCAGGGGCGGCTGGCTGAGCTGATTCTGCCGCTGCGGCGACGGGTGTGGGGTCGGCCTCTTCAATTGCGGCACCTGCGGATGCAATCGGATCAAGCGCTGTTTCTGTGATTTCGGCAGGGGCGGCAACAGTGCCAGCCACTGCAGTGGCTTCCGGGGCGGGCGCGTCTGCCTCTTCGCGGCGCAGGGCGGTGACATTCAGTGGGGCAGGTGCGCCGGCCAGAACGTCGAGCGCCGCAGCCGCATCGGACGAAATCTGAAGCTTGGGGCCCGGCAGGTCACGTTCCCGGCGGAACAACGCGCCAATCACGAACTTGCCATTCGCCTCGTTGCGGATGATCACCCGCTCCGGATCGGTGACATCGGGATGCGCAACCCAGACACCGCCAAGGGAGGGACGGCCATCCCACAATCCTTGATCGGTGACCGAAAACACGTCGGGCGCTTCAACGTCACGCTCAACCAGCGTGGTGGATTTGGCGGTGGCGACTGTGCTGGATTTGGCACCGGCTTTTGGCAAGGGCATGGCAAACTTGCCGTTTTCATCACATCCCGCCAGAAGGCTCAGCGAAAGTGCAGCACCTGTTAGCATTGTCACTGCCCGGTGCGGTTTGCGCATGGGGTTTGTTGGCCTGCTCATGTTTGTTGTCCTTGCCTGCGTGCCCAGAATGGAAAAGGGCCTGTTTTACCGGTTGTTCCGGCACGTCTGAACATCCCCTTCAAGAGAGGCTTTTTTGCACTCTAACCTGCATGGCCGCACCTGAAAAGGCCGACCTTGGCAGATCGGCAGATTTCCCCTCGGAGCGGCTGATATGAAATAAAATTTTGGCTGAATGCATTTGCCCATTTGCCGAATCAACTTTGGCGCTTTAGGAGGGGCGGGCTGCGGAGGCTTGGCAGAGTGGTCGAATGCACCGGTCTTGAAAACCGACGAGGGTGAAAGTCCTCCCAGGGTTCGAATCCCTGAGCCTCCGCCACTTAATCTTTATTTATCATTTCATAACAGAGTATTAGGTGGGCATGTCCGTGATGTGTCCCCCAATTTGTCCGCCAGTTCGATTTTGCATGGCAAGACTGATTGCGTTGAAGCGTGAACCCTACGAGGTGTATTGAGCAAGCCGGATTCTGAGTCGATCAAACGTGCCATAGGGCCAAACCTCTAACCTGCGTTCGATGTGTTCCCAGTGAATTACCCGGCGAAGCGCTACGCATTGGACAGCACCCATTGCATCTATTGCAATAACCGCATCATAGGCCGTTTCTAAAATGTCTGTTTCAAAACCCAGCGCCTCAGCCAGCCAGAACAACATGGGGGCGCATTGGAAGTGGTTATAAGCATATTGAGCATTGCGCGGCGTTTGGTCAGATCGACCATATGCGCCCGCGCCGTTGTATTCGGCCAACCACCCTAACCAATGCTCTTTTTGCGAGCGATACCATGCGCCGTCAAAACCAACGCCAACCGAAATAGCCTTTTCCATTGCGAGGGTGCAGGGCAAGAATTCGGGCAGGGGACGAATATGGGCGCGTAGGGTTCCCGGCGTCACTTTGTCTTCTTTGATTTGGTTTTAGGTTTAATTTTGGCCTTTGTCTTAGCTTTCGCCTCGATTTTCGCCCGCTCTTGGTTGAGTTTGAACAGGCGGTACAGGATTTCATCCTCTGTAAGCTTTCCATCGCGCCAATCATTGCCCCAGCCGTAAGCTTCTGCCACGGCTTCATCCAGCGCCTTGTGGGCATGGTCGAGCCATGCGGGTCGGGTGTTGTAGAGGTTGGTCAGGGTGCGTTTCTTCAGCTCTTTGGCGGCGGCTTCATCTTTTGGCAGGATGCGGTCGGGATAACCTGCGACCACTTCGGGGACGCGAGTTACAAGGTCGGCAGGGTTAAGCCAGTTTTCGCGCAGCTCATTCAGCCGCGAGGCTGCGGCGGCGATTTTGACCGCGCGCGAGTCCGTGGAGTAGTCGGCGGCGGGGATATTGGGGGTATAGCCTTCGGGGAAGGGAAACGTAGCTAAGGTTGAAGTGTGAGTGTAGCGTGGTCGGTCTTGAAGGTCGGACCCTTTGCGAAGTGACCAAACTTCATGGATTTTACTGTGAAGTATGCCAAAAGTCGTGTCGTCTGAGCGGGGCACAACGATTAAATTCTTATCTGGAAGAACAGGCAACGATAGCCAGACGAATAGACGATGTTGCGAGGTTTCAGCTGTAATGATGTATCGTTCAACACTTGCAATGCGCTTTCGCATTTCAGGTCTGGGCCAATGTGGCTCCCACCAACGAGGCCCTGCACGTTCGCCAAGGTCTTCTCGGAGTTCTTTAACGGTCTTGCCATCTTCGTCTACGGAAACAGATACGTGTTCAAAAAGGCTAACAAAGAGCGATGCGTCGCCCTCGGCTAATCCCTGAGGTAGATCGACCAACCAATAATCACGTGGACGACCTGTTATGTCATCTCCGTTCCAGTATGGCTTCAAGGAGGTGGAATTGGGCCGCCCATTAGGGTTTGTTGGTTCTGTTAGCCAAGTCCTCGCCTTTTCTCCGTCAACATCAAACGGACCACTTTTCTGAATGCCTAGATAGTTGAGCAGCCCCACTTGAGTGGTCCATGTTAAAAGTTAGTGCATGATTGGCCGTTGGTCCATCGGGATGATGGCTTCA
>NZ_JBHGAR020000010.1:0-146964 GCF_042611115.2 Sulfitobacter sediminivivens | reverse complement strand
TACGCCTGAAAGTCACCAAAATACTTGGTGATCGCCGCCGTCAGCGTCGTCTTGCCGTGGTCAACGTGACCAATCGTACCAATGTTAACATGTGGCTTATTACGTTCAAACTTTGCCTTACCCATGGGGCCGCCCTTTATATTGAGGGGCCCTGACATGAGGACCCAAACCTATCTGGCGCGCGATCTATTTGGTTCGGGCAATAAAATCAAGCGCGACTTGCCGCGCTCTTTGCCTTGAATTGCTATTCTGCCGCGACAGATGCGACAACCTCTTCCTCTGGCGTACCTTTGAACCAGCCTTCGGCCTTATTTTGCTTTATCAAATATGTTTCAATGGCTTTGGCTGCATTTTGACTGAGGTTCTTGAGCTGCTCTTCGGCTGTCTTGGTATAGCCGGACCCAACCACCGGCCCCTGATCAAAGGATTCAAAGACAGTTATCTGGTAGGGCTCCGTGTTCAGTTTTTTATTCTTTGCATCATCCCAGACTGTCAGCTTTATGACCAATATCGACTTTGGTGCAAAGACCAGTGGAATTCCGGGCTGCGCCAGGGCATAGCCTTCAATGCTCATCCCGAAGTGATAGTTGCGCGCGCCGTCGTAGCGGCCAAATCGCTCTTCTGTTGCATCGGTGAGCGCTGTTGTCAGTTCTTCGACAGACGCCGTACGGCTAAGCGGCGCTTTTTGCACTTTGGGTGCAACAGCGATGTTGTGCTGCAGGTTGAAATCACCCAGAGGTACGGCAGCCTTGTTCAAATCGGCGGCTCCATTACAGGCGGCAAGCATCACAACAGACATCAAGACAGCAAGAATACGGTTCATTAATAGCCCCCCAACGGCAACAACATCAAAAACGCGATACCCCACCGACGACAAGGGTGCAATCAATTGCCGCGTTTGAAGTCGGACGGACTGCATCTATGTTGAGCATGAAGGAGCACATCTCATGACCACAAACGCCGCCCATCCCGTCCGGGTTCCTTTGGTCACTGAACCGTGGGGCATCTTGAAAAGCCTGCGTATGGCGCGGCGCAATGTGCTGAGTATCATACCCGATATCGCCACCAAACAACCGATGGTATCAGGCAAGACAGGCAAGCGATGGCATATGGTGATGGACACCGCTGCGATCCGCCATATCCTGCTGGATGGGCTTGAGGACTATCCGAAATCCGTCGTGACAAAGAACTTGCTCAAACCTGCCATCGGCGAATCGCTTTTTATCGCTGAAGGGGCGCATTGGCGCTGGCAGCGGCGCGCGGCAGCCCCGGTGTTTTCGCACCGCAACGTGATGAACCTTGCGCCGATCATGACCAAAGCCGCTGAACGGGCGTGCACCCGGATCACTGATGCGGGGCCGCGCGCTGTGAACTTGCTGGATGAAATGGTCACGACCACCTTTGACGTGATTGGTGATGTGACGTTTTCCGGCGGCGATACATTTGATCGCGACAAGGTGCATGGTGCCATCGACGCCTATATCGCTCAAGCTGGCAAGATCAGTCTATTTGATATCTTGGGTTTCCCAGATTGGGTGCCGCGCCCCGACAGATTGATGTCAGGCAGCGCGTTGAAGGAAATGAAAGGCATGGCTGATAGCGCGATTGAGGCACGCTCAAAGCGCGGCCACGAGGGTGTACCGGACCTGCTTGATCTTCTGCTCGAAGGTGTTGACCCAAAGACAGATCGCAGAATGAGCACGGCAGAATTACGCGACAACCTGCTGACCTTTATCGTCGCCGGACATGAGACGACGGCGCTGACGCTTGCGTGGTCGATGTATTTGATGGGATTTGATCAAGACGCCCAGACCCGTGCGCGCGAAGAGGCACAATCGGTCCTTCAAGGGCGTGCGGCCACCGGGGATGACGTTGAAAATCTGCCCTATATCCGGATGATCATAGACGAAGCCCTGCGCATGTATCCGGCTGCCGGGATCATCTCGCGCACCGCGCAGAAAAAAGACACGCTGTGTGATCGCGAAGTGTTGCCCGGCGATACAGTGATGATCCCGATCTATGCGCTGGGTCGGAATGAGTTATTGTGGGACGATCCTGACGCCTTCCGCCCCGAACGATTTGCCGACCGCAAAGCGATTGACCGATATGCCTATCTGCCGTTTGGTGATGGGCCGCGCATTTGCATCGGGGCCAGCTTTGCCTTGCAAGAAGCGGTCATCATTCTGGCGACCTTGCTGTCGCGCTTCAAATTTACGCCAGTGGCAGGCAAAGAACCGGAACCTGTGATGATCCTGACCTTGCGGCCCGAAGGGGGCGTTTGGCTAACAGCAGAGCCGGTCTAGTTGCAGATTTCTTGCAGCGCGCCCCATTCCGCATCGGTCATTGAGGGCGCATATTCTGCATCCGGATCGACCACTGAGCGGGCTGCATCAATGCGGTCGCCCAGCGACGGATGGCTCAGGAAATGGGCCGCGACACCTTTGCTGTCGCCATGTTTGTCGCGCAGATTTGCAAACATATCACCCAGCGCACCGGGGTTTATCCCTGCCTGCTCTAAAACCTCATGCGCGAACGTGTCCGCACCGATTTCCGCTTTTTGGGAATATTGTGCGCTGATCAACCGTTCCGTCAGGAATAGAACCGCCGCACCGCCCGCAAAATCGCCAAACAGTAGACCCAATACCCCAATAGACCCTGCAGAACGCAATGCATGTCGGGTCGGATCGCGACTGATCACATGGCCGATTTCATGGGCCATCACAGCGGCAACTTCGTCAGGTCCGTCCGCCGCATCAATCAGCCCCTGAAAGATCACTACAAACCCACCGGGCAAAGCAAAGGCATTGACCATGTCGTGATCAAGCACCGAAACAGTCACATCCTGCCGAAAATCGCGCTTGCCGCTCAGGTCTGCGACCAAATGTTCAAGTACGGCGCTGCCTTCGGGTGCCTCGCAGACCTCGAGCGGGTTCAATCCGGTTTCGTCCAGCGCTTCACGGATATGACCAAAGGTGGCCTCGCCCAGCGCACGCTCGCCTTCTGCGGGGATCAGAACCGCAAGATTATCTGCCAGTAACGGGACCAGAAAGCCGACTTGCAATGCCACTGCCCCCACTGCGGCCAATGCCCAAGCGGCCAGACGCCCACGGCCATGCGGCGGCGCGCGACGGTGCAGATGCGGTATACTTCGCAAGAGTTTTGGGTCTTTCAGCACCAGCCGCGCCACTGGATCATTGACCCATCGCAGGATTGCGTTTGTTTTTGCTGCGTTGTCAGGCAGTTGCCTGATCTCAGATAGTGGCCAACGAACCGTTGTTTCATCGTCCAGCCTAAGCTCAAGAATGTCGCCGGAAATCATTGGCTGGACCGGTTGAGCCAGCGGCGTATCACCATCGAAAAAATGCGCCCGTGCGGGCATCAGGCCACTCATATCGCGGCTCCCAGATCAAGCGCCTCGGCAAAGCCTTCGGCCTGCGCCAGTTCATCACGCGCGCGTTGGCTGACGTTCGCAATTCCGGTGGTCGTTGGCAGCGTGGTGGTCAGCGCCATATGCCGCATGATCGGAAAGGTGACGAAAGTATTGTGCAAAACGCCCCACATCAGAAAGACAGCCAAATACATGACCCCAAGCAAGACGAGGGAAAGCCAGCGTGGCCAGTCCGAGAACGGGCTTGAACCCGCAGCATCAGGCGACAGGAGAATGCCATAGCCAAAGAATGCTGCGGCCATAAAAACCATCAGGCCGATCCCGATGACCAGCGCCAAATAAGCGATGAAATTGCCCCACACATAAATCGTGGTGATGCGCGGTCCTTTCAGTGCGGATGCAAAGGCAATACCATCCGCGCTCTTGTGATTTGCCATCAGGCGTTTGGCGACCCAACGGTAATGAATGGCCCCGTAGATCAAGCTTGAGAAACACACTGGCACCAACCAAAGGCGCATCGGATCGTTCAACCCAAGTGCCGCATTTCGCCCCTCAATAACGGCATCCAACTGGCCCAGAAAAACATCAAAGTTTTCCGGCATGTCGCCCAAGACTGGCGCAAACCACAAAAGCCAAAGCGCCGTTCCCAAGCTTGCCAACACTGCGATGATAAACGGGACCGCCGCCTTGTAAAGCATGGTCCACCGCCCGCCCTGCACCAGCTTTGCAGACCCAAAAAAGGTACGATCCGTGCGGTATTTCTCTAACAGAAACGTCATGCGGGGCCACAAGAGACCAAGGCTCACAATCGTCAATGCCCAGTGCAGCAGCGCGCGTCCCGCATAGCCCCATGCGCCTTTTTCCAAACCAAACCGCACGCCCCGCCACCGGGTCCGCGCCAGCACATAGCGACGTGCACGGTAACGGGCGTAAAACCAAATCGGGATCACCCCGACAAGGCTCGCCAGATATCCCAACCAGGAAGAATTAAAGACCGAAAAGCTGACAAACATCAGCAGTAAATTCACGATGCCGATGTAGAACGTCAGGATCACCACCGCGATAAAGAACCCCAACAGCTTTTCCATCGGGTCGCCGACATATTCCAGCGGATGCCCGCCGGGCCGGATAGCCGACCAATACCAGCGGCGCAGGCGGGTCTTCATCCAGAACCGATAAAAGCCCAGCGTCAGAATGGTGAAAAAGCCGGTCTTTAGCGCAAGCCAGAACAGCGCACCACGTTTGCCGACAAAATCCACGACCATGACGTCGGCCCTTGGCGGCTCAGACAGCGGCGGCTCAATCTTTATTTTTGGGCTGGCAGCAGTCCAAGGGCCGCGCGGCGCACTCGTATCGCTCATGACGCCGGGTCCCAATCAGTTGAATTTATTGTCACGCGGGAACCCACGAGGGGCCATGCGCCCCGCACTGGCCCTCTTGCCGGACCATTCGGCCAAGTCCACCTCTGTGCGCGTACGCCCCGCCGGATCAAGCCAGTTCAGCCCCTGCGCGCTGTCATAGGTGGTGGCATCAGACAGCCCACCGTCCTTGTATTTCTGCAAACGCACGCCTTTGCCCCGTCCCATTTCAGGCAGTTCATCAAGGCCGAATACCAACACTTTGCGGTTCTCGCCCACTGTCGCCACGCTGTCGCCACTGACCGGGCGGCACACCCGTGCGGATACATCGCCGCGCACATTCAGCACCTGCTTGCCGCTGCGGGTCTGGGCAATCACATCGTCTTCGGGCACCACAAATCCATCGCCTGCACTGGATGCCACCAAAAGTTTGCGGCCCTGCTGGTGAATGAACAGTGCGACAATCTGGGCCTCGTTCGGCAAATCAACGATCAGGCGCAATGGTTCGCCCATCCCCCGCCCACCCGGAAGGTTTGAGGCGGAAACCGTGTAAAAACGCCCGTTTGATCCAAACGCCAGTAGCCGGTCAGTGGTTTCGGCATGAAAAATAAATCGCGGCCCGTCACCGTCTTTGAATTTCAGTTCGCGGTTGAGATCAATGTGGCCGGTCATCGCCCTGATCCAGCCCATCTGGCTGCACACGACGGTGATCGGTTCACGGTCAATCATTGCCTCAATCGGCACATCCTCGACTTCACCAGCCTCGGCAAATGTCGTGCGCCGTGCACCACCATGCCAATCCTTGCCAAACTGTTTTTTGGTTTCGCGCAGCTGGTCGGTGATGCTGTTCCATTGCAGGGCGTCACTTTCCAGCAAGTCCTCAAGTCCGGCACGTTCTTCCATCAACGCGGACTGTTCGCGCAGCAGTTCCAGTTCCTCCAAGCGCCGCAAGGACCGCAGACGCATGTTCAGGATCGCATCGACCTGCACCTCGCTCAGCGAAGGTTCGGTTGCCGGAGCTGGCGACACATAATCCGCCTCATCGCGGGCCCGCACATGATCAAGCCCCCAGTCCTCGCGCATCAGTGCGGCCTTTGGATCGTCATCATAGCGGATAATATCAATCACCCGATCAAGATTGAGGAACGCGACGATGAAGCCTTCCAGAACTTCCAAACGATGGTCGATCTTTTCCACACGGTGGATCGAGCGGCGTTGCAACACCTCACGGCGGTGATCAAGAAAGGCGCGCAGCACCTCTTTCATGCTGCAGACTTTGGGCGTCAGCCCGTCAATCAACACGTTCATGTTCAGCGAAAACCGCACCTCAAGATCCGAGTTGCGAAAAAGCATGCCCATCAGCACATCGGGGTCCACATTCTTGGACCGCGGCTCAATGATCATCCGCACATCTTCTGCAGATTCGTCGCGTACATCCCCAAGGATCGGGATTTTCTTGGTCTGGATCAGGTCAGCGATCTTTTCGATCAGCTTGGATTTTTGCACCTGATAGGGGATTTCTGTGATGACAATCTGCCAGAGACCGCGCCCCAGATCCTCAACGACCCAACGGCACCGCAGGCGGAATCCACCTTTCCCGGTGCGATAGGCCGACGCGATATTCTCGGGCGGTTCAACAATCACGCCACCTGTCGGGAAATCCGGCCCCGGCACATAATTCAGCAGTGTGTCGTCGCGGGCATCGGGCGTCTTGATCAGGTGGATACAAGCGTCACACAGCTCAGCAATATTATGCGGGGGGATATTCGTAGCCATCCCAACTGCAATGCCGGATGACCCATTTGCCAACAGGTTCGGGAATTGCGCGGGCAGCACGACCGGTTCGGTCAGCGTGCCATCATAATTTTCACGAAAATCAACGGCGTTTTCGGTCAGCCCGTCCAACATCGCTTCGGCCACAGCCGTCATGCGTGCTTCGGTATACCGGCTTGCGGCGGGGTTATCGCCGTCGATGTTGCCAAAGTTCCCTTGCCCATCGACCAGCGGATACCGCACGTTAAAGTCCTGGGCCAAGCGCGCCATGGCGTCGTAAATCGCTGCGTCGCCATGCGGGTGATAGTTACCCATCACATCGCCGCTGATCTTTGCCGACTTGCGGAAGCCCCCATCAGAGGCCAATCGCAATTCGCGCATTGCATAGAGGATTCGGCGGTGAACAGGCTTGAGCCCGTCACGCGCATCCGGCAGGGCGCGGTGCATAATCGTCGAAAGCGCATATGTCAGATAGCGATCACCCAGCGCGAGGCGCAGGGGTTCGGACACCTCTTTTGGGTCCATGTTGGGCGGATCACTGAGTTCTGACATTGCTGCTGTGTAGCCAAGGGCGCGACAGGCGGCAAGCGGATGATTGCACCCTTTATGCAAAGCCGACGACCAACTGCGGCTGCCCTGCCACGGGAAGAGTTTATTACAATTCCCCCTGCACAAAAAATTAACAATTTGCTATTGGAACATTTGAACGAGTTTTGTGTTAGATTCCAAATTAGATGTTCTGGGGTTCGGTAATGAAGAAATTTATTTTAGTCACTTTTGGTTTTCTGGGTTGGGCGTTCTATGAAATGAGCGGCGGCGCTGAGTTTGAACCAGCAAGTGTGCGTATGGCCAGATTGAACCCTGTCGCAGAAACCCAAACGCCCGTTCAGACCGAGATAGCGCAAGAGATACCGACCGATACTGTTATCGCCGAGGCACCTGTCACGTTCGTGGACACCGATCCACCGCTCGATAACACCGTAACACGTGTGGCCCTGAACCTGACATCTTTGCAGGATGTTCTGAAAGAAGCAGACCCCACCGAGCCGGCACGTGAAGTTTCGGCACAAGACGAAAATGGTGTACCTCAAAACGTAGGTGTCTTGCTGTCATCCGCCGACACCCCTGCGATCATTCCCAGCCTGATTGCTCCGAACGAAGGCGTGGCGGCTGATCAATCTGCAAATTTTGCATCATCGGTTGTGGGGGATGTGCGTACTGTGTCTGCAAACCGGGTGAACGTGCGGGGCGGGCCGGGCACAGATTTCGACGTCGTTACCAAATTGGTGCGCGGTGACGCAGTGGAAGTATTGCAAGACAACGGGGACGGCTGGGTCAAGATGCGCACCCTTGATGGCGGCCCCGAAGGATGGATGGCGGATTTCCTTTTGGTGGGCGGTTAAGCTCCCGTTGATCCGTTGAAAACCCGCAATGCTTGTTGTGTTTCGCGCGATGACGCGCAATGAAAGGTCTCCAACTTGGGGACCTTTTTTATGTCTGCTAAATCCATCCTGATCACCGGCTGTTCAAGTGGCATCGGCTATGCCGCGGCCCATGGCCTGCGCGCACGGGGCTGGCGGGTATTCGCGGCATGCAAGCAACAGGCCGATTGTGACCGCCTTGCCGTAGAAGGGTTCGACGCGCCCCTGTTGGACTACACCGATGAGGACACCATTCACGAGGCCATTGCCCATGTGCTGGCGCAAACGGGCGGCACATTGGACGCAGTATTCAATAATGGCGCACACGGGTTGCCCGGAGCAGTCGAAGATTTGCCCACCGCAGCTTTGCGCGAAATATTCGAGAGCAACTTTTTTGGCTGGCACACGCTGACCCGTGCTTTGATCCCTGTGATGCGCAAACAGGGGCACGGTCGAATTGTGCAATGTTCTTCTGTCCTAGGGTTCGTAACCATGCCTTGGCGCGGTGCCTATAACGCGACCAAATTCGCCCTTGAAGGGCTGACCGATACCCTGCGCATCGAAATGCGCGATACCGATATCGACGTGATCTTGATTGAACCGGGCCCCATCACGTCAAAAATCCGGGTGAATTCGATCCCGCATTATGAACGCTGGATTGACTGGAAATCATCAACCCGCGCCGAGCAGTATCAGACAACGCTGAACAAGCGTCTTTACGAATCGTCTGGTCCGGACCGGTTTGAATTGCCCGCAGATGCTGTGGTCAAAAAACTGGCCCATGCGGTCGAAGTGCGCCATCCCAAGGCGCGCTATTACGTCACAACCCCCACCCATATTGCTGGTGTATTGCGCCGCATTCTGCCGACAAAGACGCTGGATTGGGTACTGGGTCGCTAAAAAAGGTTGCGCAATGGCGCTTGCCCGCTACATCTGCGGGCAACAAAGGATAGTCTTATGCCCTCTGATCCCCTGTTTGTCATTGTCGTGCTGGCCGTTTTGCTGGTTGTTGTGGTTCTGATGTTTGGCCTTGGCGGTTTCGCCGGAGGCGGCGCGTTTAACAAGCGCAATGCCAACAAAATCATGCGGTTGCGCTTGATCACGCAGTTCATCGCGGTGGTGTTAATCGTGGCTTATGTCTACCTGCGCAAGGCTGCCGGTTGATGGTTGTTCTTAACAAAATCTACACCCGCACAGGGGACGCAGGGACAACCGCTTTGGGCAATGGTGAGCGCGTCGCCAAGCATAATGCGCGGGTCGAAGCCTATGGCACTTCGGATGAGTTGAACTGTTTTGTTGGCGTTGCACGGCTTGAGGCGACCGGGGAAACCGACATTGCATTATCCCGCATTCAAAACGATCTCTTTGATCTGGGTGCCGATCTGTGCCGCCCCAACATGGACGCGGACAAAGATGCGGAATACCCGCCCCTGCGTATGGCTGCCGAGCAAGTTGACCGGCTTGAGCGCGAGATTGACGTGATGAACGCCGATCTGCAGCCACTGCGCAGCTTTATTTTACCAGGTGGCAATGCATTGGCAGCGCATCTGCACGTTTGCCGCACCGTGGCGCGACGCGCCGAACGCTTGGCGGTGCTTCTTGCAGAAGATGAGGCAATCAATCCATCGGCGGTAAAGTACCTCAACCGACTGAGCGATTGGTTCTTTGTCGCCGCGCGCATGGCAAATAACGGCGGCAAGGATGATGTGCTGTGGGTTCCGGGCGCTAACCGCTGAACGCTGTGCATAACCTAAACGCGTGAGCATGCAAAATCGGCTAGGTATCAAGGCGCAACGGGTTCCCAAAGCTCAATAGCGTTGCCTTCCGGGTCACTGAGATGCGCAAATTTACCGATGCCCGGCATATCATCCAGCCGTTTCACGGCAATGCCTGCCTGATCTAGCTGCCGCATCATCGCCTCCAGATCGGCAACCCGGAAATTAAGCATGAACGATTTGTCAGCCGGGAAATAATCTGTATCTGCCGCAAATGGCGCGAAAACTGTTGGGCCACCTTCGGCCATCCAGGGAAGGCTCTCAGCATCTGTGGGGACAAGATCAATACCAAGATGATCATTGTACCATTTGGCCAGCGATTGCGGGTCTCCCGACCGAAAGAAAAACCCGCCGAATCCCAAAACCTTTTCCATGTCATTCTCCTTGTTGCACAAAAGGCGGAGCAAAGGTGGCGCTAACAATATTCCGGACGTTACGTTCGTGGCGCAATGTCGCGCAATAATGACGATTTTCCCCTGTTTCACCGCACCTGAACGTTATATCACCCAACGAGAGTTTCGGAATGCCGGACTTCCGGCACCAAGAATTGAGGAGAAGAACGCCCATGAAGGTATTGGTACCTGTCAAACGCGTGATCGATTACAACGTGAAAGTGCGCGTAAAAGCGGACGGATCGGGTGTTGATCTTGCCAATGTGAAAATGTCGATGAACCCCTTCGACGAGATTTCTGTCGAACAGGCCATCCGCCTGAAAGAGGCAGGTCAAGCCGACGAGATCGTCGTTGTTTCCATTGGCGTCAAGCAAAGCCAGGAAACGCTGCGTACGGCGTTGGCCATGGGTGCGGACCGGGCCATTCTTGTTGTGGCAACAGATGATGTGCACAACGACATTGAGCCGCTGGCAGTTGCCAAAATCCTCAAGGCAATTGTGGACGAAGAGAAACCGGGTCTGGTCCTGACGGGCAAACAAGCCATCGACAACGACATGAACGCGACAGGGCAAATGCTGTCTGCGTTGCTGGGCTGGTCGCAGGCAAGTTTTGCTTCTGAGGTTACCATTGACGGTGATCACGCCGTGGTCACACGTGAAGTGGACGGCGGCCTGCAGACCATCAAAGTGACGATGCCAACCGTTGTCACCGTTGATCTGCGCCTGAATGAGCCACGCTATGCGTCCCTGCCCAACATCATGAAGGCAAAGAAGAAGCCGTTGGATGAAAAAACGCCCGAGGATTACGGCGTTGATGCGTCTAACCGTCTTGAGATTGTTAAGACAGTCGAACCAGAAGCGCGTGCTGCTGGCATCAAAGTGGCATCGGTTGACGAATTGGTCGCGAAACTCAAAGAAGCGGGGGCTGTGTAATGGCTGTTCTACTCCTTGCAGAAGTAACTGACGGCGAATTGGCCATGGATGCCACGGCCAAGGCTGTGACCGCCGCCAAGCAATTGGGTGACGTGACTGCACTGTGCTGTGGTGGTTCTGCCGCTGCCGCTGGCGAAGCCGCCGCCAAGATTGATGGCGTGTCCAAGGTGCTGGTCGCAGAAGACCCGTCCTTGGGTCACCGTCTGGCGGAATCAACAGCCGCGTTAATTGTATCGCTGGCAGGTGATTACGATCACATCGTCGCCCCGGCCACGACAGACGCAAAAAACGTGATGCCCCGCGTCGCGGCGTTGCTGGACGTGCAGGTCATCTCTGACGCCTCAGGTGTTGTGGATGCCGACACATTCGAGCGTCCGATCTATGCCGGTAACGCCGTGCAAACCGTCAAATCAAAAGACGCAAAAAAGGTCATTACCTTTCGCACATCTACATTCGATGCAGCGGGGGATGGCGGATCTGCTCCTATTGAAACCATAAGTGCCGTCGCAAACCCCGGTCTGTCAGAATGGGTGGAAGACAAGGTCGCAGCATCTGACCGTCCCGAGCTTACATCGGCGGGCGTAGTTGTGTCCGGTGGTCGCGGTGTTGGGTCAGAAGATGATTTCGCGCTGATCGAAAAACTGGCTGACAAACTGGGTGCTGCTGTTGGCGCATCCCGTGCCGCCGTCGATTCCGGCTACGCCCCGAACGACTGGCAGGTTGGTCAAACGGGCAAAGTCGTCGCCCCTGATCTTTATGTAGCGGTCGGTATTTCAGGTGCGATCCAGCACTTGGCCGGCATGAAAGACAGCAAGATCATCGTCGCCATCAACAAAGACGAAGAAGCGCCAATCTTTCAGGTTGCCGATTTTGGTCTGGTTGCGGACCTGTTTACAGCCGTGCCCGAGCTCATCGAAAAACTGTAGTTCTTGATAAAGGAACACGTCCTAGAAACGTGACATAAGGCCCGCCTCGCACGGCGGGCCTTATGCGTTCATACCAACCTATTGATCGCCTCGATCAACATATCAGCCGCCTCTGCATGGGCACCCGGCCCCATCATTTGCGCAGCGGCCATTGCCTCCATCTGGCTAAATACCATGCCAGTTGTGCCTGCTGAAATTGCCTCTGGCGACGCAACAACCTCGACCACTTTGGTAGCATACGGCGAAATTTCATCCATCATCTCTCGCGTGACAAAAAGCGGATCGGTGCCCAAATTTTGATCATC
Source organism: Sulfitobacter sediminivivens (assembly GCF_042611115.2). Classification (NCBI taxonomy): domain Bacteria; kingdom Pseudomonadati; phylum Pseudomonadota; class Alphaproteobacteria; order Rhodobacterales; family Roseobacteraceae; genus Sulfitobacter; species Sulfitobacter sediminivivens. The sequence goes on along the minus strand of NZ_JBHGAR020000010.1, from coordinate 134,694 downwards.
ATTTTCATCGCAGGACTGCGGTGCATGATCAGAAAGCCACAACAAGATCGTCTTGCCTTTGATCTGCCCCAGCATCAGCCGCATCCGCGCCAGCCAGGCCTGCTGCAGTTCGGTGCGCACTGTTGCGAACCTGTCCGGCGACACCAGCATTAGCCGGTTGAGCATGTGTTTGTTAAAGTGAAAATCTGCAAAATCCACCTCGCGGTAAATCGTGCTCAGCAACTGCGATGCAGAAACAAACCGATCATTCCGCCGCGGATGGACCGTGTAGAATCTGTTGGTCATGTTCTGCGTGCCAAGCACCTGGATCACAGTGATCTTGGCCTTGACCGCCGCATTTACCACGAATGGATCATGCGCAAATGCGTCAATCCCGGCATTTGGAAAACCGAAATTGGCACAGGTCGTGCCGATGGTTTTCTCCACCTGAGCAGGAAATGGCTGTCCGATAAATTTCCCGTAGGTTTCAGTGCCGCCAATGAACGCCAGATACGGCGCGTCCAAATCACGTCTTGGCCCACGGAACAGTAATTTTGAATTGCCGTATCTGCACGGCAAATAGTCAAGGGCCCCCGGCCCCAACGCGTCATAGGTCATCTCACCCACCTTATTAACTCACCCACCACCAAGATGCAGCACTGGGTCCTGCGATTCCCTTAATGAGCGATTTTGATGCACCTTTTAGCCAATCCACGCCCTTGCGGCTGAACCCCCACGCACCTTATTGTGCACAGGTAGCAGCAAAGGGCGCAGCCATGAACATCCAGTCAGTCGGGGTCGTTGGAGCAGGTCAAATGGGCAATGGCATCGCCCACGTGATGTCTTTGGCTGGATATGATGTCATGTTGTCTGACGTCAGTGCCGACGCCTTGACCAAGGCCATTGAGATCATGACCGGCAACATGGACCGTCAGGTCAGCCGCGAAAAAATCACTGCATCAGAGCGTGACTCAGCGCTTGCCCGGATCACCACCACCCAAACGCTTTCTGAATTGGGTCAATGTGATCTGATCATCGAATCCGCCACTGAACGTGAAACGGTCAAGCAGGCCATTTTCGAAGACCTGTTGCCCCATTTGAAGCCTGAGACAATTCTGACCTCAAACACGTCTTCAATCTCAATCACCAGATTGGCCAGCCGCACCGACCGGCCAGAAAAGTTCATGGGATTCCACTTTATGAACCCCGTGCCGGTGATGCAGCTGGTGGAGCTGATCCGCGGTATCGCCACGGATGAGCAAACCTTTAACGCCTGCAAACAAGTTGTTGACCGGCTGAACAAAACGGCCGCCTCCGCAGAAGATTTTCCTGCCTTTATCGTCAACCGCATCCTGATGCCGATGATAAACGAAGCGGTTTACACCCTGTATGAAGGGGTCGGGAATGTGAAATCTATCGACGATTCTATGAAATTGGGCGCGAACCATCCGATGGGACCGCTTGAGTTGGCAGATTTTATCGGGTTGGACACCTGCCTGGCCATTATGAACGTTCTGCACGACGGGCTTGCGGATACAAAATATCGCCCTTGCCCACTTTTGACCAAATATGTCGAGGCGGGATGGCTGGGCCGGAAAACCCAACGCGGATTTTATGACTATCGGGGCGATGTTCCGGTACCAACACGCTGATTTTTTCGGGCGCCCCGTTGCATCAATTTTCCAAGACCTCGGGAAAGGTTCGAGGTCGAAATTAGTCCTTTAATGCCAAGGTTTGCGTCCGCAACCAGGCCATGAACCCGCGTGGATCATCGGCATGTTTGTCGATGTCTTCCTGCGCAATGGGGTGCCCCACAATCGGTGCCTGAGGTTTGTTGCAACTGTGAACAATCTCATGCAACAGCAAACCCTGGCGCAGCATGGGGCTAAGTTTATTTGCGATCTGATAGGCCCTGCTGTTCTGACCGGGAAATTTCATCGGCACCACGCTTGCCCCCGATCGGCGGATCATTTTGGCGGTAAACACATTCCATTCCGCTTCAACAGCAGGACCAAACCAAGTCTCTGAGGTTGCGACGACACCAGAGGGAAACAAAGCCACGACCCCACCTTCTTTGAGATAAGCCATTGCATTGGCTCGCATTTCCACGCCTTTGCGCTGGGCATCAGGATCATGAGGAAATGGCACTGGAATCATATAGCTGCCTGCGACCTCATCAATTGACGTCAACAAGGAACGCGTCAGAATTCGGTAATCAGGTCGGACGCGTCCAATCAGATCTGCAAAAATCATTCCGTCAACCATGCCGTGCGGATGATTTGCAACCACAACAACGGGCCCCGTTTTGGGAATTCGGTCCAGTTGGTATTGCGGCGTGGTCAGGTCAATCCCCATGGTATCGAGGGCAGCACGCCAAAAATGCTGGCCTGACGGCGCGCCGCGTTTTTCAAATTTGCGGATCATGCGCAGGATTGTCAGTTTGCCGGTGCAAAGCTCCATCGCGCTGATAATCCGCGATTTGATCGGATCCTGAAAAGTGGAGGCATAAGACAGACTGCGGCGGTCGTACTTATTGAAGGACACAGTCCCATGATCAGGTGCCATACCTGCGTCCGCTTTCGTCTCATTTGTCTCATCAACCAAGCGGGATCACCTCTTTCAGACCGTATTCAGTTTCCTAGAAGCCTTCGCCGAATTTGTCCGCGACAAGCGCTGTCAATGCTTCTGCCAAAGCAACTTCGTCCGGGCCAGACGTTTGGACGTCAATAGTGCTCCCCCGTGCGGCTGCCAACATCAAAAGCCCCATGATACTGTCACCAGACGCGGACATGCCATCTTTGCTGACCTCAGCGCGGGCGTCAAATGCTTCGACCACTTCAACCAATTTGGCCGAAGCGCGCGCATGCAACCCTTTTTCATTCACGATCTTGAGAGAGATATCAGTCATTCGTTTTGGGCCTTTTAACCTGCGCTGACATTTTGGCTGTCGATGTATTTCTTGCCTGCTTCAAGTGCCGCGCGAACCGCATCTGGAACATCCATTTGCCGGGATTTCGCAAGCTTGATCAGCATTGGCAAGTTTGCACCATAAATAATTCGCCGGTTTTCGGGACGGCAGGCGAGCAAGCTAAGGTTGGACGGCGACCCGCCAAACAGGTCCGTCACCACCACAACGCCCGATCCCTGATCGACCTCGTCCGCGGCGACACATATTTCGCGTTCCTTTGCGGCGCGGTCATGGTCTGCCTCAATAGAGATGGCCCGAACCCCAATCTGGGACCCCACAACATGTTCAATGGCCGACAGATATTCCTGTGCCAATCCACCATGTGCAACTATCACAATTCCGATCACGTCACTGCCTTTACCGGGTGCTGGCGGTCCAGCTCGCGATGTCTTATTGACACCTGCCAGCCCTGTTCTGCAAGGCTCAATGCGTGCTGTTCTGCCAATGTGACGGAACGATGTTGTCCGCCGGTACACCCAAACGCGATTGAAACATGCGATTTTCCCTCATCGCGAAAGGCCGGCAACAAAAGCGCGCTGAGCTCAAGCACCTTGCTGGCAAAAGCGTCGTATCTGGGATCTTGGCTGACATAGGTTGCCACTTGCGGGTCAGTTCCATTGAGCCCACGCAAGCTGTTGTCCCAATAAGGGTTCCGCAAGAACCGGCAATCATAGACCATGTCAACACTGCGCGGCAGGCCACGTTTGTAGGAAAACGACTGTACAGAGATGGTCAAATGATGCTTACCGGTCGGGGCAAACCAATGCTCGACCTCGGCACGCAGTTCGTGCACGTTCAGGTTGGTTGTGTCGATCAGAACGTCGGCGCGGGCACGAATGGGCAACAACATGTCTTGTTCGCGGCGAATACCCTCTGCTGGGCGATCCGCAGGGGCAAGAGGATGCCGGCGTCGCGTTTCAGAGAACCGCCGCAACAGCACGTCAGTCGAACAATCCATATAGAGCAATTCAACCATCAGCCCCTCACGGGCCGACAGCTGTCCCAAAAGGTCCAGCACACCATTTGTCGAAAAGTCGCGGTTACGCGCATCAATGCCCAACGCCACAGATCGCTCCTGCGCAGGCCCATCCAGCAACGCGGGCAATAGCCGCAGGGGCAGATTGTCAATCGCCTCAAACCCGGCATCTTCAAGCACATTCAGCGCGGAAGACCGCCCCGCACCGGACGGCCCCGTTACAAGCACAAAGCGACGGCGTTCTGGATCCATCTTTGGGTCTTGAGGTGTTTCGGGCTCTTTCATAGAGGCATATCTAGGGTGCCCTGCACATAAAGCCAAATCCCTGCTGCAAAATGCGGGCTAGGTGCGGCGTAAAGGCAGCGCAGTGGTATGCCAAGAACTGAATAAACATGGGCATCAGGCAGCCGCTGTTCTTCGCACTGTGAAAGGTCAACGACCAGTTGCAGAGCCGTTGAACCGACATACTCCGCACGGAGCAATCCAATGCCCCGCGCCTCGATCAACCCGCGAATTGCGTCAGGCGCGGTTGCGGTCAGTGCCCCGGCACCATCAAGGTCGATCTGCGTGCGATCATCTGCGACCAACCCCGCACCCAGCGCAATCAACTGCACAGCCAGCGAAGATTTCCCGCAGCCCGACGGCCCCACAATCAGCACGCCCTTGCCAGTGATTGAAACGGTCGTCGCATGCATGATTTCAGTGCGCTGCGTCATTGCATACTGCGGCGTTTGCTCACGCGCTTAGATGGGCAGGCCGACGACAAACCGTGCACCCAGTGGCTCGGACGTGATGTCAGCGTCTGTGGGGCGAATGTTTTCGGCCCAGATTACACCGCCATGCGCTTCGACGATCTGTTTTGAGATCGCAAGGCCAAGGCCGGAGTTATTGCCAAAATGCTCGTCCGGGCGCTGGGAATAGAAACGCTTGAATATCTTTGACAACGCCTGTTCCGGAATGCCGGGGCCTGTGTCCTCAACGACGATCAGAACACGGTTCTCACGTTTGCGCGCCCACACACGAATTGCATCGCCATCTTCACAAAACGAGATAGCATTGGTGATCAGATTTACGAACACCTGAGCCAACCGCGCCTCCAGCCCATGCACGATGATCGGCGAGGACGGCAGATCGGTGATGAAATCAATGCCCTTGCCCTTGGCATCTTCACCCAGGTACTGGCCAAGGTTGCCAAGCATATGCAGCAAATCAAATGGTTCTTCTTCTTCCTTGACCAATTCTGAATCAAGGCGCGAGGCGTTCGAAATATCGCTGACCAAACGGTCCAGCCGCCGCACATCGTGGTCGATGACATCAAGCAGTTTGTTACGTTGGTCTTCACGCTTGATCATCCGCAGCGTGCCAACAGCAGACCGCAGTGAGGCGAGAGGGTTCTTAATTTCGTGGGCCACGTCCGCTGCAAATTGTTCGTTCCCGTCGATGCGGTTGTAGAGCGCTGAAACCATACCGCGCAATGCGCCTGACAATCGACCAATCTCATCCGGGCGGGCCGTCAGATCAGGAATTCGAATGCGTCCGGGATTCATTTTGCGGGCATCCTTGTCACGGCCCAACTCCGCCGCCGCAGAAAGATCAGCAAGTGGATTCGCGATGGTTGATGCCAAGACAAGACTAAGGCCAATCGAGACCAGTGTCGCGATGACAAACATTTGCAAGACGCGTTCCCGTTCACTGCGCACAAATTTGTCGATCTCACCCGCGGCAGAAGCAATGGCGACCACACCCACGGCCTGACCGCCCTGCATGATGGGGGTCATCACTGTAAACAAAGTGTTGCCGGACGTGTCCAGCTTGTACTCGATCTGTGTACCGTTTTTCAGGCTGCCTGCGACCAAGGCTTTGAGCTGAGTTTCCATAGGTTCACCGACCGGTGCATCCTCTGCCCCGCTGAAAGGGCTGGAAACCAAATTCCACACCCAGCTCAGTCCATCGGTCAGAACGGTCGGATTTCCTGTATCAGGTACACCAGGCGTTTTTTCCAATGCCAAGCGCCCCTCAGAGATCGCAACCAACGTTTCAGCCGCGTCAAAAACAAAGACCTCGATCCCACTGCGCAGGTCGAGACCATTGAGTGTCGCTTCGACATCAATACCGTCCTTGGTAGCTAGATTTACGGGTGCACCGGCAGGCAATTGCGCCTCAAGCACATCCGCAATCAATTCAGCTTCTGAAACCAGCGAAGCCCCCCGTTGAACCGCAAGCGAGTCTCTCGAAGAATTGAGATACAGAATGCCGGCAACCAGCACATTCAGGGCGATTAGGTTGAACGTGATAATCTTTCGCGTCAGCGGCGAGGCCCGCAGCGAAAACAGACCGCGCCGTTCACGATGCACTCGCATCTCATCAGGCACGGCCGCATGCGGCGCGACCCAATCGTCGCCCAGCACAACATCACCGTCCCGCGTGGTTTGGGCCAGATCCCGCACAAAGTTCCTTTCCACAATCGCCATCGGCGCTACTTACTCTTCGTTATATCTGTAGCCGATACCGTAAAGTGTCTCAATCGCTGAGAATTCATCATCCGCTGTGCGCATCTTCTTGCGCAGACGCTTGATGTGGCTGTCGATGGTGCGGTCATCCACATAAACTTGATCGTCATAGGCCACGTCCATCAACTGATCACGTGATTTAACAAAGCCGGGACGCTGGGCCAGGGCCTGAAGCAGTAGAAATTCCGTGACTGTCAGGGAAACATCATTGCCTTTCCATGAAACAGAATGACGCAAGGGGTCCATCCGCAACTCACCGCGGTCCATCACTTTGGTTTCTTCGGTGTCCCCAACTTCATTGGTTTCAACCGCATCTTGTCGGCGCAGCAAAGCGCGAATGCGTTCAACCAGCAAGCGCTGGCTAAATGGCTTTTTGACGTAATCATCCGCCCCCATACGCAGGCCCAGGACTTCGTCAATCTCATCATCTTTGGAGGTCAAAAAGATTACTGGCATGGCGGTCTTCTGGCGCAACCGCTGCAACAAATCCATGCCGTCCATGCGTGGCATCTTGATGTCCAGAACCGCCATATCGGGCAGCTGTTTGTTAAACGCGTCTAGCGCTGCTTGACCATCATTATAAGTTTCCACCTCGAAACCTTCGGCTTCGAGAGTCATCGCGACGGACGTCAGGATGTTCCTGTCGTCGTCCACCAATGCTATTTTCGACATTGCCTGTTTCCTTTTTTCTGCTCAATTAACGTTTTTTATTTTTCGTCATTGATCACCATAATTGGTCGCCGAATCAATCTTTAAGTGCGAATCAGCCGCAGCTACCTCCCTATTTTCGCCACAATTTGGTTATTAATGGCTAAATTGCCGCACTTTCTCACCACTGGTGAAGTCAATAATTTATGCAACAGCAGACTATGAGACACCAGAGAGGCCAAAGATCGCTATGGTGGCGCTAACTGCATTAAAGCTGGCTGTTCATAGCTCAAACCCTCGTGCTAAGACCCGCTTTAGGGCCAGGTTGGCCAAGGGCAAACCAGCCCGTTCAAGCAAGACTTGCGCCTAAAACTGCGCAGTACAGGAGACAGAATATGACATCTGGCCGGGTAAACCCGCAGTTTCGCCTTGAAGATCAACAGATCAACGGGTTGGGCAATGTCTATTACAATCTGATGGCACCTGCGCTCATTGAAACTGCGCTAAAGCGCGGTGAGGGCACGTTGGGCAATGGCGGTGCGTTTCTGGTGACGACGGGCAAATTCACGGGGCGGTCGCCAAAGGACAAACATGTCGTCAAAACGGACAGCGTAGCCGAGACAATTTGGTGGGAAAACAACGCTGAAATGTCACCCGCCGGATTTGATGCACTTTACGGTGATATGCTCGCGCATATGCAGGGCGGCGATTATTTTGTTCAGGATTTGGTTGGCGGGGCTGACCCCAAATACGCGATAAACGTACGCATGATCACCGAATTGGCGTGGCATGGGTTGTTCATTCGCACAATGCTGCGGCGGCCAGATCGCGAGGCATTGGATGAATTCATCGCAGACTTCACAGTGATTAACTGTCCCAGTTTCAAAGCGGATCCTGCCAAACATGATTGCCGGTCAGAGACCGTCATCGCGATGAATTTTGACCGCAAGATGATCTTAATCGGTGGCACCGAATACGCCGGCGAAAACAAGAAGTCTGTTTTCACTTTGTTGAACTATTTGCTGCCTGAAAAAGGCATCATGCCGATGCATTGCTCTGCCAACCACGCGACCGGTAATCCTGTCGACACCGCTGTTTTCTTTGGACTTTCTGGAACCGGCAAGACTACTTTGTCCGCCGATCCGGGTCGCACGCTGATCGGCGACGATGAACATGGCTGGTCTGACAACGGCACCTTCAACTTTGAGGGCGGCTGTTATGCCAAAACGATCAACCTTAGCCGCGAAGCAGAACCGGAGATCTATGCCACAACAGAGAAATTCGGCACCATCATCGAAAACATGGTCTATGACGAAGAGACCAAGCAACTGGATTTCGGGGATGACAGCCTGACGGCCAATATGCGCTGCGCCTATCCGTTGCACTATATCTCTAACGCATCGACAAAGTCGGTGGGCGGCCACCCCAAGAACATCATAATGCTGACCTGTGATGCCTTTGGTGTCCTGCCCCCAATCGCCCGGCTGACACCAGCGCAGGCGATGTATCACTTTCTGTCCGGTTTCACCTCAAAGGTGGCGGGCACTGAACGGGGCGTGACCGAACCGGAACCGACGTTTTCAACCTGCTTTGGCGCGCCGTTCATGCCGCGCCGCCCCGAAGTTTACGGCAACCTTTTGCGCGAAAAGATCGCCCAACATGGCGCGACATGCTGGTTGGTAAATACCGGTTGGACAGGGGGCGCTTATGGCACCGGCAGCCGTATGCCAATTAAAGCCACCCGCGCCTTGCTCACCGCAGCCCTCGAAGGCGCGCTGGCGGATGTTGAGTATCGCAAAGACAAGAACTTTGGCTTCGAGGTGCCTGTATCCGTTGCTGGTGTGCCTGACATCCTGCTGGACCCGCGCCGCACATGGGATAATCCCGAGGCGTACGATCGCCAGGCCGCCAAATTGGTTGGGATGTTTGCAGAGAATTTCGGGCAGTATCTGCCATATATCGACAGCGATGTGAAAGACGCCGCAATCGGGTGATATATTTAACTTCTGGATCAAAAGAGCCGCAGGTGACTGCGGCTCTTTTTGCATCCGTCAGGCGGCGAGTGTTTCCAATTCTGCGCTGGGCAAATCTAGCAGGAACCGAATATCCTCGTCGCTCATGTAAACCATGACTGCTTCCATCGCATCCGGTTGGTTCTTAAGGTACCAACGCAGCGCAAGTGGTTCGGCATGCATGAAACCCATACGCAGGCAAAACCCTTTGTACGCCACAGGTCGCGTCATAAAGCCGATGACATACTCAGCCCCAAATTCCTTGATCGCGGCCAGCATGGCGCAACGTCCCAAAATGCTGGAAATGCCGGTGCCTCTGAACTGACCTGGTTCGCCGCCTACCCATGTTTCTCCAGAATACACGACGCGGCCTTTTATCCTTTTGGCACCTGGCCCAGGCTTGTATCGGGATCGGTCATAGTCGATGTCCATTTCGGAGGGCGCAAACCCATGAAAATTCTGCCGAAAAAACTCTGACAAAGAATCGTTTCCGGTGGGCAGCAACCTGAGTGCCTGCGTATGCATGATCCGGCCTTGGCTGTCATGTCCGACAATCCACGCGGAATTGTTGTGGTGCATGTCATGTGTATCAGGATTGAAGGGGTCACCAATCCGGTGATCGGGCCGCGCTTGAGCCAAATATCCCAGATATTCCTCGAAATCATGACCAATGGTCAGACGAATTCCAAGCTTTTCGAGAACATCACGACTTGAAGCTTCAAATCTGTCCTCCGCGTCAAAACCATATAGCGCCATTGACCCCTCCTGCGGTTGCATTCAAGGCTAATCATAACGCATTTTATGTATTCTGCCGCAATATTCGCGCGTAGGTCGTTTTATGAGCGGTTTACATCACCATATCCTCTGACATTTGACGCAGCATATCGTCGCTGACATCTTGTATATCTACGTCATAGGTTCTTCGGACCGCAGATATCATAGCAAAACTGTCGTCCGGAAAACGGGCACCAAGCAGCAGACGCTCGAAAGAAATCGGCAACATTTCAGCCTTGGTGCCCATTGGAAGGACTGTAAAAATGTGATCAAGCCGCACAGACTGATTCGTCTCAACTTCAGCGTAGGCAACGTTGGACAAAACGCCAAAATTACCACCTCCGGGCATTTCGCCGAGCGGCCGGCCAATGCTGGACCGCGACACAGTCCAGCCAAACCATGTAACAAATGAACTTTTCTCGCCAACTTCTGTAAACAACCATTCTTCGCCAGCGCGCCGGAAAACGGTACAGTTGGGCCTCACCCGCTTCAGGGCGTCATGTTCCAGATGCCCCCCCGCCAGAGCCCAGGCTTTCATCACATCAGGTAACATAGGTGATGTTGATTCAAAGAGCTTACCGATTGGTTGCTGTTGCTGGAAAAAGAACCAACCGTCAGGATCTTCGCGACGCAGATATTGCATCCCATTGATCAACCGGGATTGTCCTGTCAGCCATCCCTCCGCACGCGCCAGTAAATCAAGAGCTTCTGGCAATACCGCACTCCCCAACTCGGTCAGCACATATTGACGGTCAGCCACCGCAAAAAGCGGGCCACCCTTTATCTCTTCAAGTTGGTTTACGTGGCGCCTTACGGTCTGTCGGGTGCTGTGCAATTCCCGCACCGCATGGCTCAAATTCAATGTCGCGGCCAAACACGTGAAGGACCGCAACATTTCAAACAAAAGCGGATTGCTCCGGACGTTCGAATTCGGCAATGGCAGGTTACCGTCCAAGAGATCAACACCTCGGATTCATGGTTAATAAATCATACAGCATGGGAACATATATCACCCATCAAGGTATATTCTGTCAACCCGTAAAGGCCTATCTGTAGTTGAAATCGGCTGAAAGTTACTCAATTGCCTGAAAGAGCGTTTTTTTTGCAAGGTGGTCGGAGTTCAATCAGAGGTTCCAGTAATATGTCCCACCCAGTAGATGTTCACGTTGGTCGTAAGCTAAAACAAGTACGCACGTTGCGCCGCCTTTCCCAAACCGATGTTGCCCGCAAGCTGAATCTGTCATTCCAGCAGATTCAAAAATACGAAATTGGGTCCAATCGCGTTGCGGCAAGCCGACTGTTTGAACTCTCTCAGATCTTGGATGTGCCACCGTCGTATTTCTTCGAAGACCTGAAAGACAACGCCGATACGCCCCCCAAAAAGGATCCTGGCATGGCGATTGTTACGGCCTTGGCGGCAATAAAGGACGATGCCGTAAAGTCCCGAATCGTGACATTTATCGAAGATATTTCAGGCAAAACCGTCGCGCGCCATATTTAACAGCTAGAACAAGGCGCGCCTGACAAGGTTGGCCCCGGCGACCAAAAGCACGAACAGGGTCGCGCGCCGGAAAAGCTGTTGATCAATCTGGTCCATCACTTTGCCGCCGATCCACATGCCAAGTGCAGCCGGCAGTATCAAGGCGGCGGAAAAGGGCCATGTTTCTGCCCGCAATACCCCGGACCCGATATGCGCGCCCGCAAGGGCCGCCGAGCCTAAGCCATAAATAACGCCCTGAATCCGCATCTGGTCATACTTTGGGGTGTTCAGTGCCGTCAGGTAAGCGACCGTTGGCGGCCCCCAGACCCCTGACATACCCCCCATTACACCTGCAAATCCGCCAGCGCTTGCCTCAATGATCATCGTGCGTTTCGCCAAATGGAATTGATATCCCGTCAATTGCAGTACAGCAAAAAATATCACTGGAATGCCGATCACCAACTTTAGCACGTCATCCGGCACGACACGCACCAGTTGCGCCGCAATCACCAGGGTGATTCCCCCCGCAATCAGGAACACCCGAAACAGCTTGATCGACTGCCACGCCGCCGTTGGACCTTGCCGCAACGATTGCATCATGTTGCTGACCAGCGTCGGAAGAATCAGCCCGGCGAGCGCATACTCCGGCGCAATAAAGAATGTCAGGCCAGAGATCAGGACCAACGGCATTGCAAAACCCACCACACCTTTGACTAACCCTGAAATCAAGGCAACCAACATCGCCAGAATCAGATGACTGGTTGTCAAAAAGGGGAATAGAGCGTCCATGGGCCCTACATAACACCTGATAAATTCAGCGCATTCAAATTCCATCGCGTAATTTTAGAACAAAACGCCGCACCCAAACGTATCTTTGTTGTGCTGCACCTGCAAAGTAGCTATCCAGCTTTGCAAGCAAAAAGGACGATCACATGCCACATGACGGTCAGGATATGACGATGCAAAAGCCGATAATTCTGGATGATCTGTTGAAACTGACTGCGGCGGCGCTGCCTCCGCTTGATGCCGTCCTGCAAAAAGCCGTCACTCGCGTCCGGGCATTGGTCACTGCGGATGGCCGTGTTTCTGGCCCCCTGATCGAAGCACATCAAACCGCCGCTCATGGTTTGGCATGGCTTGCCACATATGCCCAAGCGCTGCGCCAGATGCAGGCATGGGCCGAGCGCCTGAGAGCGGACGGTCGTTTTGGCGAAACAGAACAGCTCCTCCACCAGATCGCCTTTGGAGAATATCTTTGGCAGATCTATGGCGGCATCCAGATGAACCAGGGCGAGGTCGTGCGCCTGCAGGACATGGGGCTTTCCCAGGACGACATGCGCGGTTTGATGGAGCCTGCAGTCATGTCACTGACCCAAGGTGGCAACACCCAATCGGCACGGACGCGCTTGGTTGAATTGATGCAGGAACATTCTGCAAATCTCACAGTGGGTGCCAGCGGGTTGGACGATGAATTGGAAATGATTCGCGAACAATTCCGCCGTTACGCCGTCGAAAAGGTCGAACCATATGCGCATGAATGGCACCTCAAAGATGAATTGATTCCGATTGAGGTGATCAATGAACTCGCGGAAATGGGCGTTTTTGGCCTGACCATCCCCGAGGATCACGGCGGTCTGGGCCTGTCCAAGGCATCCATGGTTGTTGTCAGCGAAGAGTTAAGCCGGGGCTATATCGGCGTCGGCTCGCTTGCTACCCGCTCCGAGATTGCCGCCGAACTGATTCTATGCGGCGGTACGGAGGCACAAAAATCCCAGTGGTTGCCGGGTCTTGCCAGCGGTGAAATCTTGCCAACAGCGGTTTTTACCGAGCCGAACACCGGGTCCGATCTGGGCGCGCTGCGCACCCGTGCCACCAAAGACGGCGACGACTATAAGGTGACTGGCAACAAGACGTGGATCACCCATGCGGCACGCACGCATGTGATGACCCTGCTGGCGCGCACCGATCCAGACACCACCGATCACCGGGGCCTGTCCATGTTTCTGGCCGAAAAAACGCCAGGCGATGACGCCAACCCGTTCCCCACACCCGGCATGACAGGCGGCGAGATTGAGGTACTGGGATACCGCGGCATGAAGGAATACGAACTGGCCTTTGACGGATTTGAGGTCAAGGGCGAGAACCTTTTGGGGGGCGAAGAAGGCAAAGGGTTCAAGCAATTGATGGAAACCTTCGAATCGGCCCGCATCCAAACCGCTGCACGTGCGGTGGGCGTTGGCCAATCCGCGCTCGATATCTCGATGCAATATGCGCAAGACCGCAAGCAATTCGGCAAAGCGTTGATCAATTTCCCGCGTGTGTCGGGCAAATTGGCGATGATGGCGGTTGAATTGATGATCGCCCGCCAACTGACCTATTTCAGTGCATGGGAAAAAGACCACGGTCGACGCTGCGACCTTGAGGCTGGCATGGCGAAACTTCTGGGTGCCCGGGTTGCCTGGGCCGCAGCGGACAACGGCCTGCAAATTCATGGCGGCAACGGTTTTGCGTTGGAATACAAGATCAGCCGGGTTTTGTGTGACGCCCGTATTCTTAACATCTTTGAAGGTGCCGCAGAAATTCAGGCGCAAGTGATCTCGCGCCGCCTGCTTGGTTAGGTCCGTTGGACGCGCACCGCACCCAAGCGGGGGTGCAGCCCACGGGCCAGCATCCCCGCGCCCAGCATCCCGCCACCGCAAACGGCAAACAGCCCCGCGAGCGGCATCACCATAAGCACCAAGGCAGCGACAGCAGGCGTCAAGATCCCCGATACATCCCGGTAACTGGTGTAAACCGCTGACATCTCGGTGCGCTCGGATGGTTTGACGGCCATCAGGAATGGCAGCCCGCCGCACACGTCCAACATGATCAACATTGATGACGCGGCAAAAAGGCTGCCGACAACGACCCATGGCAAATCAGAAGTAACCCATGCCGCGACAAACAACGCACCACCGATCAGAAACGCCCCACTCACAGAGGCGCGCACCCCGAGTTTACGCACCAGCACCAACATTGCCGGAGCCACAAAAAGAAACATGTTCGACGCCGAGAGCGCTGCGGCTCCGACCGTTTCACCCAAACCATTTTCAACACAGTAAATTGGCAGATAGACCACATAGACCCACCAGCCACACGAACGGACCACCGCAAACAACCAACCCGCAATCAAGCGCGGTTGCGCCATAAAACGCCCCAGAAATGCGATCGGCAACGGTGACGGCGTGCGGGCGCGGGTGATCTGCTTGCCGTTTCCCAACCGAAGCCGCCAAAACACAAATATCTGTGCAGCAGCAAAGCATCCCGCAACAATAAACGGCGCTGGTGTCCACCAATTAAGCAGCCAGACCCCGATGATCGGCCCGGCTGCCCAGCTTGGTCCGCTAAACACCAATCGCAATGTTTCGGATTTACCCAGATTGGTACGGGCTACATAATCAAGCACATAGGCGTTCAAACATACGGCCACAGTCACCGTTGCAACGCTCAAACACCCCAGTGCGATGGGGACCAGCGCGGGCAGTCCCGTCATCGCCAGTGCAATTCCCAGAAGATAAAGCACTGATCCCACAGAATACATCAACCGGCGCGACAACCGGCCGGCAAGCCATGGAACCAACAAGCCAAAAATCAACGAGACAATTCCGACCGCCAGATAAATCTGACTTACCGTCGCGGCATCGCCATAAGCGCGGTAAACCACCAACGGCATTACGGACATCAATGTGCCCCGAATACCTGCTTCCAGCCCGGACAGAATGGCAAAATCCCTAACCTTTGGAATCGGCAAATGGGTCAGCGGCAAAGGGGCACGTGGTGCAATCATAAAGCCACTGCACCACTTTATGCCGTTGCCTGTCTTGGCCTTGTACGACACCAAACAAGTCGATTATGGCCCGTCCGAATCCTTGCCACATCTCAGCCCACAGCATATCCACCTGAATATGAGCACAACCCGCCTGACCTCAGACGATTGGCTGACTGCTGGATTTGATGCCTTGCAGCATGGTGGTGAAAATGCGCTCGCCGCGGAACCATTGGCGCGTCAACTTGGCACCACGAAAGGGTCGTTTTACTGGCATTTCAAGGATGTTCCCGCCTTTCATGCTGCTCTCATCGCCAGTTGGCACGAATCTGCAATGGGAACGGTGACGGCCCAACTTTCAGGTGGCGGACCAGCCGATCAGCGCCTGCGCAGCTTTGGCGCAGAGGTGTTGAGCGACCCGGTTGAGCCCCGCTTGCGCGTCTGGGCGCAATCAAACGCGGCTTTGGCAGATGCATTGCACAAAGTAGACATTGAACGACTGGCCTATCTCACGACACTTTTGCGTCAGCTCGGCCTTGGAAATCCTGATTTTGCGCGCGCGTTGCTGGCCGCGCTGGTAGGTTTGCCGCAGGTTTCTCCAAATGACCGGGCTGTGCAAACAGCGACGTTCGACACGCTGGTCGATACGGTTCTGGCCCTGTCGCAATGATCGGAGCATCATCATGTCTGTCCGCCTCTTACTTGCTCTCTTGCTCGCCCTGCCCGCTTGCAGGAACGACGAAAGCGTCCGCGCATATGGTGCCGCCGACAAAGAATGGCGTTTGGTCGAACTTGCGGGAAAACCCTTTGATGCAACTGCCACGCTGACATTCCCCGAACCAGGGCGCATCGCAGGCGCGGCACCGTGCAACACCTTTAGTGCGTCAATGACCGTCCCTTACCCCTGGTTCGAAGTTGGCTCCATCGCCGCAACAAAAAGGGCCTGTCCCGACCTGCCATCCGAAACCGCATTCTTTACGGCACTTGAACAGGCAACATTGTCAGAGGTGCTGGGCAACACGCTGATCTTGTCCAACACGGACGGGTTGAGCATGGTCTTTACCGCCGGCGGGTGAACGCCTCCACAAACCGTGCGCGGGCTTCGGGCAGGGGCTTGCCGCCCAAGTCATGTGCCAGATGCCGTTCAAGGAAATATCCGGTGGTCACAAAGCCCTGCCCAATTTCGGCATCTGACCCCTCACCCTCGCCGCGCAACACATCGGGCAAAGGCAGCATCCTGTCCGCCCACTCGCCTGCGCCTTTTGCAGACACAGCGCGCCCAGATTTGGGGGAAACGAAACACAAGCCCTCCGTCGCGCCGGTCACCGCACAGGCGCTCAGATCAAGCGCATATCCCATCTCCTCCAGCAGCCCCATTTCCCACTGCAAATAGGCCAACGGCCAAACATCGAGCTGCCCCAACAGATCTAGCAAGGCTTGTGTCCGGTCATAAAGCGGCGCGTGAGCCTCGCGTTCCGGCAGGCAAAACGACAACAGCGCCGTAACTGTGTTCAGGCCCGCCAGTGCCAACCGATCCCCCATTGCCGCTGCCGCGCGACTGCGCACCGGTTCCACGCTAAAGCTGCCAATGTGATCTTCCAACCTTGCGCGCCACACCACGTCCAGCTGTGCACCCGGTTGCAGAATTGGTGCGATCTTGCGGCTGGTCCCCCCGCGCACCACACCAAAGTGACGCCCATGGGTCGGCGTAAACATTTCAATGATCGACGATGTCTCGCCATGCTTGCGCGCGCTCAGCAATATTCCCTGATCCCGCCACTCCATCAGCTGAGCCCATCCTCATCCAACAAATGCCGCCCCGCGCGATCCTCAACCTCGATCACCCAAAGGTCCGGATCAAAACTGCGTTGACGGGCGATGGTCTCATCGACATCGGCCTCTGCACCGCTGGCCAGTTCAATCCAACGCCGATCCCCGGTCATCAGATCAAAAGACCGCTGGAACACCACAGCCTGCCCATCCAGAGTATTAAGCTTAATCAGGACCGCGCCGCCGGTATCATCGCCGTGGGCCACCACAAACGCCGGAATATCCTGAAACCGCAACCGCGCCAGATAGGCATCAACCCAAAAACGTGCGGTCAGACGGGGCATTGACCCCCCCGGTTCATTGTTCTGAAAATACACACCTTTGGTGTGACGACTGCCAAAAAGTCACCCGTTGCCATCTTTGAAATCCAGCCCCATTTCGGAATACCGCTCGGCATCCTCCAACCAGTTGGGCCGTACTTTGACCTGCAAAAACAGATGGACCCGCCGCCCCAGAAACTCTTCCAATTCCTCGCGCGCGGCTTTGCTGACGCCTTTGATTGTCTCGCCCTTGTTGCCCAGCACGATACCCTTATGGCCATCACGTATGACATAAATCAGCTGATCAATCCGCGCAGTACCATCATCGCGCTCTTCCCAATTTTCCGTCTCGACAGTCAACTGATAGGGCAATTCCTGATGTAGCCGAAGCGTCAGCTTTTCGCGCGTCATCTCTGCGGCGATCATCCGCATCGGCAAGTCGGCAATCTGATCCTCCGGGTACAGCCACGGCCCCTCAGGCAATTCATCTGCCAGCCACTTGCGCAACGCCTCCACGCCATGCCCGCGTTCTGCCGAAATCATAAACGTCTCGGCAAAGGCAAAGCGTTCGTTCAGGTCTTTGCTCAGCCCCAACAAAACCGGCGCTTCAACCTTGTCGATTTTGTTGATCGCCAGGGCCACCTTGCGCCCTTTGCCAATGTCAACAAGCCCCTCAAGAATGCGCTGCACGCCTTCGGTCACACCGCGATGTGCCTCAACCAGCAGCACCACGATATCGGCATCTGCTGCCCCACCCCAAGCGGCGGCCACCATTGCGCGATCCAGACGGCGGCGCGGCTGGAAAAGACCCGGCGTATCGACAAAAACGATCTGCGCATCACCTTCCATCGCAACACCGCGAATGCGCGCACGTGTCGTTTGGACTTTATGGGTAACGATGCTGACCTTGGCCCCGACCATGCGGTTCAACAGGGTGGATTTGCCCGCATTGGGTTCTCCGATCAGGGCGACAAATCCGGCCCTCGTCTTGGCGACAGGCGATGTGGTCATGTGTCATTCTCCAACTGCGCCAGCAATAGGGTCGCGGCGGCCTGTTCTGCATTTCGTTTTGAATTTGCAGTCGCTTTTGCCTCAGCACCGTTGTCAAGCATTGCCGCGATGGTAAAAACCGGCGCATGATCTGGGCCACTTCGGTCAATTTGAACGTACTTTGGCGGATTCAACCCACGCGCCTGCGCCCATTCCTGCAGTGCCGTTTTGGCATCGCGGGCATCCTCTTTTACACTTTTAACACGTTTGCCCCAAAGGCGCAGCACCATATCTCGCGCCGCGTCGAAACCGCCATCAAGATACACGGCGGCAATCACTGCCTCTATGCCGTCTCCCAGCAGCGCCTGTTTGCGCCGCCCCCCCGAAATCATCTCAGACCGCCCCAGCTTGAGCACCTGCCCCAGATCAATTTCACGCGCGACATCGGCGCAGGTTTCCTTGCGCACCAATGCATTGAAGCGCGGGGCCAATTGACCTTCCGTGGCGCTTGGATCCAAGGTCAGCAATGCCTCTGCCATCACCAAACCCAACACCCGGTCACCCAGAAATTCCAATCGCTGATTGTCATCGCGATTGGCCGACGACATCGATGCGTGGGTAACGGCGCGGCCAAGCAATTCAGGCGCGGCAAACCGATGCCCTATGCGCCCCTCAAAGGCCTTTAGTTCGCCACTTAACTTCATTTGACCGCTTTAAAGAACCGGTCACTGCGCCACGTCCAGAAAAACAGCATCGACCGGCCAGCCGAGCTGAACATGATCCGATCCGCGCGACCGATAAGGTTTTCATAGGGCACAAATCCGACGCCACCGGCCTGTTGCGCCAACCGGCTGTCAGCAGAGTTGTCACGGTTGTCGCCCATGAAAAAGTAATGCCCCTCAGGCACCGAATAGATGCCTGTCCTGTCAGATTGCTGATCGGCAATGTTCAAAACGACATGCGCAACACCATTTGGCAATGTTTCGATCTGGCGGGATTTCTGGCACAACCCACCGGCCCCAACCGGGCCATTTTCACAGCGCGGGCGCAGCGCTTGAGGGCCTTGCGGGGCCATTATTTCTTCGAACATCCCGGCATCCTGCAACTGAACGGGCTCGCCGTTAATTTGCACCACACCCGCCCTGACCTGAACGGTGTCACCGGGCAGACCAATCAAGCGTTTGATATAGTCACGTCCAGACACCGGATGGCGGAACACAACCACGTCGCCACGCTCCGGATCGCCCCCGAACAAGCGGCTATTGTCACCGTCAAACATGCCACAGATATCCTTGGCATCCACTTCGATGCCGATGCCCGGCATCATCAGGCTCGGACAGGACGCATAGGAATAGCCATAGGCCATCTTGTTCACGAACAGAAAATCACCGATCAGCAGCGTTTCCTTCATCGAACCTGACGGAATCCAGAACGGTTGAAAGAACAGACTGCGGAAAACACCAGCAATCAGCAGCGCATAGACTATTGTCTTGATCGTTTCGACAAAGGCGTTGCCGGTCTTTTCCTTGGCGGCCATGCGGCGCTCCATTATGTTCAGGGTCGGGATGGTCCAATTTTGCAGCTACATGCGGGCGGGCGGCGGCACTGTCAAGCACAGGCACCCACACAAGGCCCCAACCCGCCTATTTCATACCGGCACTTTGGGACGCGCCTCAATCACGACAAAGGCCTGTGCCCAGGGGTGATCATCGGTCAAAGTCACATGGATGATGGCCTCATGACCAGGCGGTGTCATGCTCGCAAGCCGTGTCGCGGCCCAGCCTGTAACCTCCATCACCGGTTGGCCCGAGCGCAGATTGCTGACGGCCATGTCGCGCCATGAAATGCCCATGCGCAACCCAGTGCCCAGCGCTTTTGAACACGCCTCTTTTGCGGCCCAGCGTTTGGCATAGGTGCCCGCAACATCCTTGCGCCGCTCTGCCTTGCGCTGCTCAACCTGCGTAAACACACGATCGCGGAACCGATCCCCAAAGCGGTCCAGCGTCCCTTGGATGCGCTCGATATTTGCAAGGTCAGTTCCGATACCAAGGATCATGTGACGGCCCTCATTATCAATGTATCTGAACGGCCTTCATGCCGTTAAGATCAATGCGCCACCGTGTCGGCACAGTTGGGCAACACCGGGGATCATTTGGCCCCGGCATCGTTGTCGTCACATCTACAAAATTCTGCGAAAACACGGCGTCACGAGGTTGCTGACCATACATGCCTACAACTTCTCCGGCAAAGGCCCAGCCATCAGCCTGCCGGATGAACACCCCTATTGCGATCCCTGTGTTTCCTGCTGCACCGGGGATATGCTCGTATACAACGCCAATCGCTGTGGTCGCTTGGGCCGGATCCGGCGCATTGGGCAGCCAAAAGGAAACTTGCGCCGTACCGGAGTTGGTCAGGTTCTGAAACAACAGCGCATCCAAATCACCCCAGTCCTGAGCCTGAGCGATCTGTGCCGCGCAGGCCATAGCGAGGGCCACTATCCACAACTTCATCTTAATCGACCTCACGTGCCTCATCCATCAAACGGCGCATTTCGGTGATGGCGGGTTCTAGCCCCAGAAAAATCGCCTCTCCTATCAGGAAATGCCCGATGTTCAATTCCTTGACCTCCGGAAACGCAGCAATCGGCGACACCGTGTCATAGGTCAGCCCGTGACCTGCATGCACCTCAAGTCCAAGGTCATGCGCAAAGGTCGACATCTCTTCCAGCTTTTTCAATTCAGTCTGGGCGTCCGGCCAACGCCCTTCAGCGAAGGCATCGCAATAGGCACCGGTATGCAATTCGATGACTTCGGCCCCGATACGATTGGCCGCTTCGATCTGACGCTTGTCTGCGGCAATGAATATCGACACCCGGCATCCAGCGTCGCGCAGCGGTGCGATAAAATGAGCGAGCTGATTTTCCTCACGCGCAACTTCAAGCCCGCCTTCGGTGGTGCGCTCTTCGCGTTTCTCCGGCACGATACAAACCGCGTGGGGTTTATGGCGCAGCGCGATCTTTTGCATTTCAGGTGTCGCAGCCATCTCAAAATTCAGCGGAATTGAAAGAACCTCCATCAGCCCGTCAATATCGGCGTCAGAGATGTGCCTGCGGTCCTCGCGCAAATGTGCGGTGATACCGTCCGCGCCAGCATTTTCAGCAATCTTGGCGGCACGCAATGGGTCCGGATAGGCCCCGCCACGCGCGTTGCGCACGGTCGCCACGTGGTCGATGTTCACTCCCAGTCTCAGTCTATTCTGCGTTGCCATGTTTATTCCTTACCGGTTGCGTCATGATCAGGTTATTTTGCTTTGCGCTTTGCGTCTGCCTTTGCCGCAGCTTTTTGTTTGAGCGCCTCGAATTTCGCTTTGATCATGCCCTTGCGGCGCTTTTGATAGGCCCGCAACAATGGCACAGACAGATAATAGGCAACTGACGCGCACAGAATGCCCGGCAAAATGCCCCCGATCAAATAGGGATAAAAGACCTCGCGGCCGAACACGATAAGGCCCGACCAGTCCATTTCCGCCTTGGTGAAAATAGCCGTAAAGTTGTACCATAATTCGCTGCCAGCATCGGCGAATTTGCCAGTGAATGATCGCTTCACCCCTTCATCCAATTTGGCACCCAAGATCCAGTGACCGGTCTTGAGCGAAGCAATACCAATCGGCACGTAGGTCAGCGGATTGCCGAAAAACGTGGCCATGAGTGCTGCCAGAATGTTCCCTTGCATGGCCCGCGCCACAAAGGCCGCAACTACAAAGTGCATCCCGTAGAACGGCGTGAAAGTCGTGAAAACACCTGCCCAGATGCCCCGCGCAATCCGCTCCGGGCTGTCTGGCAACCGCCGCATCCGATGTTTGACATAGTGAAACGCACGCGTCCAACCCCCGCGCGGCCACAGAAACTCGGCCATCGCGCGCAATGTTGGTTTCGGATCACGGCGTTTAAAAATCAACTATTGCTATCCAGTATCAGTGTTACATTTGCCAAGACTTTGGCCGGGTGAACCTGGCACCTTCAAACCGCCAGTTTTTGTGCGTTCATATCACGATGCCGCGTAATCTCTGCCACGTCATCCTCTGCTTCCAGCGTTAACATAAGCGAATGCAAATGTGCCACATCCCGCAGCTCCACATAGATCAACAGCCGATAAAAATCAGGTTTGCGCTCCAAGAACTCCAGATCAGAGATATTGGCGGATGCCGCGCCGATCAAGGTGCATATCCGACCTAAAACCCCCGCTCCATTGCCGATGGTCAGGTCAATGACCGCACCATAAACCGCCGGGTGGCTGCCTTCGTGCCACCGCAGGTCCAGCCAACGTTCTGGCTGGTCTTCATATGCAGACAGGTTTTCACAATCAATGGCATGAACGGTCACACCCTTGCCGCGAAAAGTGATGCCAATAATCCTTTCGCCTGGCAACGGATTGCAGCACGGCGCGCGGTCAAACGATTGGCCCGGCTCCAGACCAACCACGGCGCGGCGCGCATCAATCTGATCGGCCTTATGCGGTGCCAGATCAGGATAGACCGATTGCACAACTTCTCGTCCCGTCAATTCAGAGCTGCCCAGCCGGGCAAGTACTTCCTCTGCATCATTCAATCGCATGTTCTTGGCGGCGGTGCGCAGCACCTTGCTTGTCGCCTCTTTTCCCACATGCAGGAAAGCGGACCTTGCCAGTTCCTGACCCAGCTTGATGAACCGCGCACGATCCACCTCGCGCAGGGACCGTCTGATCGCAGCCTTAGCCTTGCCAGTTGTGGCAATATCCAGCCAGGTCACCTGTGGTGTTTGACCCTGAGCGGTGATGATCTCAATCGACTGACCGTTCTTCACGCGGGTCCACAAGGGCACACGCATACCGTCCACTTTGGCACCCACGCAGGCATTGCCGATGCGGGTGTGGATGGCATAGGCAAAATCAATTGGCGTACCCCCACGGGGCAATTTGACCACGTCGCCTTTCGGCGTAAAACAAAACACCTGGTCGGCGTACATTTCCAGCTTGACTGCCTCAAGGAAATCTTCGTGGTCGTCCTCTGCGTCGAATTGTTCCGTCAGTTGGGCGATCCATTTGGCCGGGTCGACAGCAAACGGGTTCTTTGACCGCACACCGTCCCGGTACGACCAATGCGCGGCAACCCCTGTTTCAGCCACATCATGCATAAGTCGCGTTCTGATCTGGACCTCCACCCGTTTTCCGTCGCGCCCGGACACGGTGGTGTGGATAGATCGATATCCGTTGGTTTTGGGCTGACTGATATAGTCTTTGAATCGCCCCGGCACAGCACGCCAGCGGCGGTGAATGGCCCCGAGCGCGCGGTAACAATCCTCTTCGCTGCGCGTGATGATGCGAAATCCATAGATATCCGACAGCCGGCTGAAGGACTGCTCTTTCTCTTCCATCTTGCGCCAGATGGAATAGGGCTTTTTGGCGCGCCCGAATACCTCGGCCTCAATGCCACCCTTGTCGAGTTCTAGCCGCATATCCCCCGTGATGCGCTGGATCACGTCCCCTGATTCGCGTTGCAGCGTGATAAATCGACGGATGATGGATTGGCGCGCCTCGGGGTTGAGCACCTTGAAGGCGAGGTCTTCCAACTCTTCGCGCATCCATTGCATCCCCATGCGCCCGGCAAGAGGCGCAAAGATATCCATGGTTTCGCGTGCTTTTTTCTGCTGCTTGTCGACGCGCATTGACTTGATCGTGCGCATGTTATGCAACCGGTCGGCAAGTTTGACCAGAATGACCCGCATGTCTTTGGCCATCGCCATAAACAACTTGCGAAAATTCTCGGCCTGCTTGGTCTCTGTCGAATTAAGCTGAAGATTGGTCAGTTTGGTGACACCATCAACAAGTTCCGCCACTTCATGACCAAAGATCTTTTCCACTTCGGCATAGGATGCCTTGGTGTCTTCGATGGTGTCATGCAGCAACGCTGTGATGATCGTCGCATCATCCAATTGTTGTTCGGTCAGAATGGCCGCAACGGAAACGGGATGCGTGAAATAAGGTTCGCCCGAGTGACGAAATTGCCCCTCGTGCATCGCAGCGCCATAATCATAGGCCGTGCGGATCAGTTTTTCATTGGTCTTGGGGTTATAATGA
Source organism: Sulfitobacter sediminivivens (assembly GCF_042611115.2). Taxonomy (NCBI): domain Bacteria; kingdom Pseudomonadati; phylum Pseudomonadota; class Alphaproteobacteria; order Rhodobacterales; family Roseobacteraceae; genus Sulfitobacter; species Sulfitobacter sediminivivens. Next base: position 110,349 of record NZ_JBHGAR020000010.1, on the reverse strand, counting down.
TGAACCAGCGCAAGCAGGCCGTCGGCAGTCATCTCGGCGTTGTTCATGCCATCTGCCTCTTGGCCCCTACGTCCAAAAACGCAAGGGCTCGGGGGTTTACCCCTGCCCCTGTGCCGCCATCAACTGACGCAACAACATTTCTTCGGACATGCTGTCTTCTTCTGGCTTGTCCTGCTCTGCACCCATCAAAAGCGCCATGGCGTCTTCTTCAGGCTCATCAACTTCAATCTGGTTCTGGTTGGATTCAATCAGACGCTCGCGCAAGGCATCAGCAGATTGTGTTTCATCCGCAATCTCACGCAGCGAAACGACGGGGTTCTTGTCGTTGTCCCGATCCACAGTCACAGCAGAACCTGCCGAGATTTCGCGCGCCCGATGGGCCGCCAGCATGACAAGCTCAAATCGGTTGGGAACCTTGTCTACACAATCTTCTACAGTAACGCGGGCCATGGAATGCTCCAATATCTCAATGTGCGGTCAGAAGGGGAGTATTTAGGAGGCTTTGGGCCGATTTACAAGCGGCTATTCGATCCGACGCACGGCTGATTTTTCGGCCTCCGGAACCGCCTCCAACAGGCTTTTGATGCTTTCTCCAAGGATTGGGTGCACCCAGTCCGGTGCGACATCTGCAAGCGGTACCAAAACAAACGCGCGATCCTGCAGACGCGGATGTGGCAGTATCAATTCATCCGGTGTGCGGTTAATCTGTGCCTCAACTGGCAATTCGCGCCATGTCTGGTGGGTTTTGAGGTCAGGCAACACAAGATCATCATAGCTGATCATATCCAGATCAAGCGTGCGTTGCCCCCAGCGCCGGACCCGTTCGCGGCCCATGTCTGCCTCGATGGCCTGCAATATCTCCAGAGCCTGTGTTGGCGACCACGGCACGCTGATCTTTGCCGCTGCATTCACATAATCGGGACCGTTCCCAGCGGGAAACGCCGGCGTGTGATAAAACGGGCTCAGGGCGCGAATCACTGCTCCGTTTTTCTTGAGTGCGGCGACCGCTTCACGCAGTGTAACCTGCGGTGGCCCCTTGGGTGACGTCAGGTTACCCCCAAGCGCTATGAGTAGGATGTGGTTCATTTTGAGCGGATCATCGCCATTTTCCCCACGATTATGCCTTTGCACCCTGCGCAAAAAGTCCTACCTATACCCCCCAATAACTCGGGGCAAAATTATTTGATTTGTGCTTTGATCGTTAATTCAATGCGACGTTATCTCAAGCCTGATTGTTTGGCGACGGCCCCGCCGAAAGGAAATAAAAATGTTCTACAAAGATGAGCGGCTGGCGTTGTTTATCGACGGCTCCAATCTTTATGCCGCAGCCAAATCCTTGGGCTTTGACATCGACTACAAGCTCTTAAGACAAGAGTTCATGCGCCGGGGCAAACTTCTGCGCGCGATCTATTACACCGCTTTGCTGGAAAATGACGAATATTCGCCAATCCGTCCTTTGGTGGATTGGTTGCACTACAATGGCTATACCATGGTGACGAAACCGGCCAAAGAATACACCGACAGCATGGGTCGGCGTAAAGTCAAAGGCAACATGGACATCGAACTGGCCGTGGACGCGATGGAGCTTGCACCGCGGCTCGATCACATTGTGATTTTCTCCGGTGACGGCGACTTTTGTCCCCTGGTAGACCATCTGCAGCGCCGAGGCGTGCGCGTTTCTGTTGTATCGACGATCCGCAGCCAGCCGCCGATGATTTCAGATGAACTGCGCCGCCAGGCGGATAACTTCATCGAATTGGACGATCTGCGCGAGGTAATCGGCAGGCCCCCTCGCGAACCGCTGCCTGCAGAAACCGAGTGATCGAAAACTGACGCCGGTGCCATGGTAAAGACGGCAATTGGCACGGCTTTAGCCCTGCGGCGGCACTGGACGAATGGCCCTCAAGGCCTTACTTCTGGGCCAAGCCGCCGGAGTGCCCGATGACCAAACCTGCCCTCACGCTCTATCTTGCCGCCCCGCGTGGGTTTTGTGCAGGCGTGGACCGCGCCATCAAGATCGTCGAAATGGCGCTGCAGAAATGGGGCGCGCCCGTCTATGTCCGGCATGAGATTGTGCACAACAAATTCGTTGTCGACGGGCTGCGCGATCTCGGTGCCATCTTTGTCGAGGAACTGTCTGAATGTCCCGACGACCGCCCGGTGATATTCTCGGCGCATGGTGTGCCCAAATCGGTCCCCAATGCCGCAGAAGCGCGCAATATGATCTATGTCGACGCGACGTGCCCATTGGTGAGCAAAGTCCATATCGAAGCCCAGCGACATGCAGATGCCGGTCTTCAGATGATCATGATCGGCCACAAAGGCCACCCCGAGACCATTGGCACAATGGGCCAATTGCCCGACGGCGAAGTTCTGTTGGTCGAAACGCCCGATGACGTTGACGACGTCGATGTGCGCGACCCAAACCGTCTGGCCTATGTCACCCAGACCACGCTTAGCGTGGATGATACCGCCGATATTGTCACCGCTCTCAAGGCACGATTTCCGGCCATCGTCGGCCCCCATAAAGAAGACATTTGCTACGCCACCACAAACCGCCAGGAAGCCGTCAAAGCGATGGCCCCGAAATGCGACGCAATGCTGGTTGTCGGCGCGCCCAATTCGTCAAACTCGCGCCGCTTGGTTGAGGTGGGCGCGCGCGCCGGATGTCCCTATGCGCAATTGGTTCAACGCGCCGCAGATATCGACTGGCGCAGCTTGGATGGCATTACCAGCATCGGCATCACTGCTGGCGCATCAGCCCCCGAGGTACTGATCAACGAGGTCATCGACGCATTTAAAACCCGCTATGACGTGACCACCGAAATCGTGGAAACCGCGCAAGAGAACGTTGAATTCAAGGTGCCCCGGGTCCTGAGAGTCCCGGCATGATCCGTATCCCAGCATCCGCGCTGCTGCTGGGGGTCGCCGGGCTCATCCCGTTTATCTGGGGTGCCTTGGTCACTTTGGGTTATGTCAACGCCAGCATCGGCGACCCCGCATCTGGTGGATATTCTATCATCGCAGCCACCGACGGCTCCCTTTTGATGATACGATATGGCGGCATCATTCTGCCCTTCATGTCTGGCATTCTCTGGGGGTTTGCCACCAAAGCCGAAGGCAACCAAAGCGGCGCTGCCTATGTCCTTTCTGTTTTGCCCGCTATCTGGTGGTTCCTGATGCCTGGCACCGATGCACCCGGCGCATTAATCAACCTGATGATCGGCTTCTCAACCGTCTTGCTCCTTGATCTTGCATTTCAACGCTGGGATCTTGCGCCACCGTGGTGGATGTCCCTGCGGATTCCGCTGACAATCGTGGTGCTGATCTGTCTGGCCATTGGGGTCTGGGCGTGAGCGATCCGAAAACGCTTGGCGTCTATGCCAAAAAGGCAGAGGAATACGCAGGTCTCGTCACAAAATCTGCAAAAAAAGACCCATTGCTGGGCAAGTTCATTCAAGCGCTCCCCGAGGGCGCTCATGTCCTTGATCTCGGCTGCGGGCCGGGAAAATCTGCAAGCATAATGGCACAGGCAGGATTGTCCGTCACGGCAATGGACGCGGTACCGGAAATGATCGCATTGGTCCCGGAGCATGCCTTGATCACACCGGTTCTCGGCACCTTTGACGACATTGCTGGCACGGATCTTTATGACGGCATTTGGGCCAACTTCAGCCTGCTGCATGCAAAGCGCACCGACCTACCGCACCACCTTAAGGCATTGCACAACGCACTCAAACCCGGTGGCCTTTTTCACATTGCCCTCAAGTCGGGTGAAAATAGCAAACGGGACCGCCTCGGGCGGTATTACACATACTACACGCAGGCCGATCTGACCGATTTGCTGACCGCTGCGGGCTTTGTGGTTGACAGTTGTACCACCGGCCGCGATGTGGGGCTTGATGGCACACCCGCCGATTGGATCGCCCTGCACGCCTATGGCTAAACTTTTCGCATACACGGACGGCGCGTGTTCAGGCAATCCCGGCCCCGGTGGCTGGGGTGCTTTGATGCAGGCACGCGATGGCGATACTGTTGTCAAAGAACGCGAACTCAAAGGCGGCGAGGCCGAAACAACCAACAACCGGATGGAGTTGCTGGCCGCCATCAACGCGCTGGAGGCGCTGGACCGCCCAACCGAGATTACCATCGTAACAGACAGCAATTATGTGAAGAACGGCATCACCGGCTGGATTTTTGGCTGGAAAAAGAACGGCTGGAAGAATGCGGCCAAAAAGCCCGTCAAAAACGCTGAACTGTGGCAACGGCTTGATGCCGCAAACGCCCGCCACACCGTCACGTGGGAATGGGTCAAAGGCCACGCTGGCCACCCCGAAAATGAACGCGCCGATGAACTGGCCCGCGCGGGCATGGCTCCGTTCAAAAAATGACCCTGCTCAGCCTGCTAGATTACGCGTCCGTCCTGATCTTTGCCATCACAGGTGCATTGGTCGCCAGCCGCGCACAACTTGACCTGATCGGCTTTGCCTTTATTGCTTGCCTCACAGCACTGGGCGGCGGCACTATCCGGGATCTACTGCTCGACCGTAATCCGATTTTCTGGATCGCGAACCCCACCTATCTGGCCGTTGCTGCAGGGGCCGCTTTGGTAGTCTTTTTCACTGCACACCTGCTCGAAAGCCGCCTGCGCACGCTGATCTGGCTCGACAGTCTTGCACTGGCCGTGGCGGTGGCCGCGGGGGCGGGCGTTGCGCTGTCGCTGGATCAATCTGCCATCATCGTCATCCTGATGGGGATGATCACCGGCTGCATGGGCGGCCTGATGCGCGATGTTGTTGTGGATGAGGTGCCGCTGGTGCTGAAACAAGGCGAGCTTTATGTCACAGCCGCGTTTGCCGGAGCCGCGACGGCAGTTCTGGTGCGCGTCTATGAGTATGATACCTTTTTGGCCTTGCTCGCCTGCGCCATCGTTACCTGGATTCTGCGCGCAGGGTCGCTGTTTTTTGGCTGGCATCTGCCGGTCTACAAAAGCACGCCGCCCAAAACCTGAACGATCAGCCCCTCACTTCACCCTTTTTCAAATACCGTCTTCATCGCCGCCAGTGAAACGGTACGATGATTAGCGCCCCGATTGAGGATACAATCGCATTCAAGCCGGGGCTCGAAAACCCAAAACCGAACATGATCCGCACGAAATAGAACAGGAATGCACCGCCAATGCAGATGATGATCGACTGCAAAATGCCATTGTGCGTCCACTCTGTCTTTTCGGAAACATATCCTACAATCCCCGCAATCACGACCGTCCCGAACATGGTCAGAAACATCTGCTATTCTCCTGTCAGCAGGGTGCCCGGCGCAATCTGCGCGCCGCGTTGAAAATCATCAACATCCTGCACAGCCTTGCCCGCCCGTTGCAAGCGCGTCAGTTGTACAGCACCAGTGCCACAGGCGATGCGCAACCCCTTGTCCAAAACCTCACCCGCAGGGCCAGACCCCTCTACCAAGGTTGAACCCAGTACCTTGACCCGCGTACCCGCCTGCTCAAACCACGCACCGGGAAACGGCGACAGACCCCTGATCAATCGGTCAATTTCTTGCGCCGGTTTGGTCCAATCAATCCGCGCTTCGGCTTTGTCAATCTTTGACGCATATGTCACCCCGTCATCTGGCTGTGGCACTGGTGTCAGACTATCCAGCGCTGCCAGCGCCTCAACAATCGCTGCGGCCCCCAGGTTGCTTAACCGATCGTGCAATTGGGCCGTTGTTTCATCCGCACCAATGTCTGTCACTTTGCGCATCAACACTGGACCTGTATCCAGCCCCGCGTCCATCTGCATGATGCACACGCCTGTTTCTGCATCCCCCGCCATGATCGCCCGGTGGATCGGTGCAGCCCCCCGCCAACGCGGCAACAGGCTTGCGTGAATGTTCAGACATCCCTTGCGAGGCGCATCCAACACCGCCTGCGGCAGGATCAACCCATAAGCCACGACCACCGCCACATCCGCCCCAAGTGCAGCAAAAGCCGCTTGTTCGTCAGCGGACTTCAACGACACCGGATGGCGCACCGGGAAACCCAAAGCTTCGGCACGCATCTGAACCGGGCTCGGCCGATCCTTTTTGCCGCGCCCGGCGGGCCGTGGCGGCTGGCAATAGACTGAAGCAATGTCGTGGCCCGCCGTCACCAGCGCATCAAGCACCGGCACCGAAAACTCTGGCGTTCCCATAAAAATGACGCGCATCGCGATTCCTTTCTGCCGCAGGCCTCAGCCTTTGGTCTTGCGGGCCCTGCGCAACAGCATGTCACGCTTGATCTTGCTCAGATTGTCGAAATACATCCGCCCTGCCAAGTGGTCGATCTGGTGCTGAACCGACGTCGCCTCTAGGCCCACAAAATCGCGTTCCAATATTGCACCACCTTCGTCCATATAGCGCACACTCACGCCGCGCGGACGGCTGATCTTTGCGGATACTCCCGGCAAATTTGGGCTGGCTTCTTCGTGCACATTCATGATCGCCGAGGCATCAATCACCTGCGGATTGGCCAACCGGATACGCCGATTTCGCGCCTCGGACACATCCACCACGGCCAGTTGCAGCATCACACCGATCTGCGGCGCACCAAGGCCGACACCGGGCATCGCATCCATCGTGTCGATCATATCCTCCCAGATACCGCGTACTTCATTGGTGATCTGAGGCACCTCGGCGGCCTTTGTCCTGAGCCGTTTGTCAGGCCAGGGGATGCAGCGCCGCACAGTCATTGCGCATGATACTCCGCAATCAGGGCATTCCGTTCGTCGGCGCCCAGATGATCAAAGGTCACGACCCCATCCAGATGATCCAATTCATGCTGAACGCAAGCTGCTGCAAACCCTTCAAAGCTCTGCACATAGCGCCCGCCATTCAGGCCAGTCCACACCATCTGAACCTGTGCAGGGCGGCTGATGTCAGCGGCGACACCCGGAATGCTCAGGCAGCCTTCGCTGTTGGTCGCCCGCTCCTCGCTCACTTCCTGCAACATCGGATTGAGGCAGACAATCGGATCAGGCTTGCCCTCTTTCCATCCCGTGTCCATCACAAATATACGCTGCATCGCGCCCACCTGCGGCCCCGCCAAACCACGCCCCGGTGCGGCATACATTGTCTCAAGCATGTCGGCGGCCAGTCTTTCAATTTCGGGGGTAATCTGCGTGATCGGCGAACAGGTTTCCGCCAGACGTGGGTCCGGCCACTTCAGAATCGGCAGAACGCTCATCCGCGCGCCAACTCGCGTTTGAGCTTCACCATCTTGCGGGTGATCATCTGACGCCGCAGCGGTTTGAGGTAGTCGATGAACAGCTTGCCATCCAAATGGTCGATCTCATGCTGGACGCAGGTCGCCCACAACTTGGTGAAGGTATCGGTTACTTCCTTGCCGTTGCGATCAATCCAACGCACATCAACCTCGGCCGGGCGTGTCACATCGGCAAACTGCTCAGGGATCGACAAACACCCTTCTTCATAGGTGTTCAGATCGTCCGAAGATGCGATCACTTCGGGATTGAACATGATCATAGGGCGCGGGGCCTCGCCCTCTTCCTTTACACAATCAAGCACGATCAGGCGGCTAAGAACGCCAACCTGAGGGGCCGCCAAGCCAACGCCGGGTGCCTCGTACATCGTGGTCAGCATATCATCGCCCAAAAGGCGCAATTCATCTGTCAGGTCCGTGACAGGCGCGCAGACTTTCTTGAGCCGGGGGTCGGGGTGCAAAAGAATGGTTCGTTTCATGAGCGTGATTTATGCAATGCCTGCACAGACTGCAACCGGGGGCTTGCAGTGCCCGCGTTTCCGGGTAGCTTGGCGCGCAACGTCACAGGAGGCCTTAATGAGTTTTGACCAGGTTATCGATCGGCGCGGTACCGATTCGAGTAAATGGGACCTTATGGAATCCTTTTCGGGGGTATCTCCCCAGGACGGCATCCCGATGTGGGTCGCAGACATGGATTTTGCGGCCCCCGATTTTCTGCAGGATGCCGTGCGCGGCCTACTCGAAAAAGCGAACTACGGCTATTTCAGCGGCATGGAAACGTATCAGGACGCCGTTAAATGGTGGATGCAACATCGCCACAACTGGTCTGTGGAAGCGGATTGGATGTTTGTCACATATGGTCTGGGCAACGGCATTGCCATGACGTTGCACGCGTTCAGCGCGCCGGGCGACGCGGTTGTGACCTTTACACCCGTCTATCACGAATTCGCCGCCAAGATCGCCAAGACAGGCCGCGTTAACACGCAACTGCCGCTGACCATTCAGGCGGATGGTACCTATGCGATGGATTTCGACGCCTATGATGCGCTATTGACCGGGAATGAAAAGATCGTCCTGATCAGTTCCCCGCACAATCCTGCCGGGAGGGTCTGGTCGCAAGACGAACTAACGGCGCTAGCGGACTTTTGCACACGTCACGATCTGCTGCTGGTGTCGGACGAGATTCACCATGACCTCATCCGGCCGGGGCACACATTTTTACCAACCCATGTGGCCGTGCCACAGATTACCGACAGACTGATCACCATGACCTCCGGCTCCAAGACCTTTAACATTGCGGGTGCCCGAACCGGCTGCGTGATGATCCCCGATCCTGACCTGCGCACCCGTTTCGGCGCGTTCTACCGCAGCCTTGATATCAGCCCAAACCTGCTGGGTATTACGCTGACCCATGCCGCCTATTCCCCGGCGGGGGCGCTCTGGGTTGATGGGCTGGTGGCCTATCTTGACCGCAATGCGACCCTGTTTAATGACCGGATAAACGCCATCCCCGGCGTGCGGGCAATGCCGATGCAATCGACCTATCTGGCATGGGTGGATTTTGCGGACACCGGCATGACGTCAGATGAAATTCTAGACCGCATTCATCGCGACGCGCGGATTGCTCCAACACCGGGCAGCGGCCTTGGCAAGGGCGGCGAAAGCTTCATGCGTTTCAACATCGCCACTCCCCGCGCCCGGCTCGTAGAAGCCTGCGACCGGTTGGCCGACGCGTTCAAAGACTTGCAATAACCGACTTATGGCGAGGCGAAATCAGCCCTGCCTCAGGTCGTCTTTACCTGCCATCCGTGATCAGGCCGGCAGGCGCGTTCGCCAGTTTCTCAAAATCCAATGCCGCTGATTGTGCGACGGCAGTGGCGCGTTTGAATTCATACTGCATTTCGCCTGCCTCCTCTTCGCCTGCAACAATAAGGCACTGGAACAAATGGTTTGCCCCATCGTAAAGATCGACCAGCCCGCGCAGGTGCGGCGCATCCTCTGCCGCAACGGCAAATCCCGTTTTCCACATCCGCAGAACCGGGTGCACCTGTCCGTCCACATTGATCCGCAATCGCGATGATTTGCGCAGCCCGGCCAGACGTGCCGCATCCAATCCTGCCTGAATTTCTTTTGAAAAAACCGTTTCCATCGTTACCCCCCTAAATAGGTCTAGGCTGCCCTAAACCGCCCTAAATTCAAGTTAATTTTTTATCACAAGCTATAGGTGTGCATTCACGAACGCCTGCTGCGCGGCGTGAATCTTGGACGTCTGCCGATCGATACTCTATATATGGCAGGGAAATTGAGGAGATAGACAAGATGGGGCTATTGGTTGATGGCGTTTGGCAAGATCAATGGTACGATACCAAATCTTCAGACGGGAAATTTGAACGTGCACAGGCACAGTTTCGCAACTGGGTCACAGTGGACGGCAGCGCCGGTTCTTCAGGAAAAAGTGGTTTCAAAGCAGAATCAGGGCGATATCACCTCTATGTTAGCCATGCCTGTCCCTGGGCGCATCGCACGCTGATTTTCCGCCAGATCAAGGATCTGACGTCCCACATCGACGTCTCTGTCGTGCATCCCGACATGCTGGGCGACGGCTGGACATTCGAAACTGATGACAAAGGAGCCACCGGGGACCGTCTGTTCGATCTGCCCTATGCGCGCGACATATATACCAAGGCTGATCCAGAATTTTCTGGACGTGTGACCGTGCCCATGTTGTGGGACACCGACCAGAATACCATCGTCTCCAACGAAAGTTCTGAAATCATTCGCATGTTCAATTCCGCGTTTGACAGCATCACAGGCAATACAGAGGACTACTGGCCCGGCAGCCTGCGTGCCAAGATCGCACCGGTGAATGACCGTATCTATGACACATTGAACAATGGTGTGTACAAATGCGGCTTTGCAACCACACAAAGCGCATACGACGCCGCAGTTCACCCCTTGTTTGAAACTCTTGATTGGCTCGAAGGCATCCTGTCAGAGAACAGATACCTGATTGGTGACAAGCTGACTGAAGCGGATTGGCGTTTATTTACCACACTTGTGCGTTTTGATCCGGTCTATCATCTTCATTTCAAATGCAATCGGGCCCGCATCATAGATTACCCAAACTTATGGGCCTACACACGCGAACTCTATCAATGGCCCGGCGTGGCGCAGACCGTCAATTTCGACCATATTGTCCGGCACTACCATTACAGCCACGAGACCATTAACCCAAACCGGATCATCCCAATCAATCCGGACTTGGATTTTAACGCACCACACGGGCGCGGGTGAAAACCGCTCTCAGCTGATATCTGATCCGTAATGCGCAACCATTGCCGCCAAATCATCTGGCGGCGTCGCCAGGGGCAGGAACGCCCGTGCATTCGCCGAGTGCGCAAAGATCGATCCGTCCGAAAAGAACGTCGTGTTGGTCACAAAAATGACCCGCGCATCAGGTTGCCGGTAATTCGCATAGTCGGCAACGGCAAGTGCCGATCCGTCCTCAAGGACCAAATCCAGAATGATGATATCTGTGTCTTGTTCCGCGAGAAAAGCAATCGCGCCGTCCTGGGTTTCGGTTTTCGATACCCGCATTCCCTGACGCTCCAGATGGCGCTGCCAAAGCCCAGCCAACTCTGGCTGGCTCTCAACGATCAGAACTCGCAGTTGGGTTTCCAAGGACAACGTTTTCCCAATCTTTAAACTAAGACAACTGATAAACACGATAGTTCGAAAACTTAACAAATAGTAAAGTTTCCATTAAGGAACCTAACAAACAGGATCGCCCTTGAACAAGCGGCATTTTTCCGCTCTTTGCAACCCGTCATTCTGGCCCAATTTGGCCGATGTCCCGACGAAAGGTAATGCACGTTGGACAATCTCAAACGCGACCATGGTGGCGGTGTGGATGCAGCCGCAGACGCATACGGCGGGGTGCGGGGCGATTGGCTGGACCTGTCCACTGGCATCAATCCGGTCCCCTACCCGCTCCCAACCATCGCAGACGATGCTTGGGTCGCCTTGCCTGATCAGGCTGCGCGCGATGCGATCGAAACGGCCGCGCGCGAATTTTGGAATGTGCCGGAAACGGCGGCAGTTCTTGCGGTTCCCGGTGCGTCTTCGGCCATCGCTCAGATCCCGCGATTGGTACAGGCGGGCGACGTCCATATCCCCGGCCCGACCTATAACGAACATGCCGCCAGTTTCGCCGCAACCGGATGGCGCGTGACCCAATCGCCTGGCACCGCCTCAGCATCGGTTCATGTTCACCCCAACAACCCCGATGGCCGTCAATGTGATGCCAAAGATATGCGCGGCGCACTCCGAATTATCGACGAAAGCTTTTGTGATGTGGTCCACGATGCGACACTGATTTCCGAGGCTGCACAGCCCGGCACGCTGATCCTGAAAAGTTTCGGCAAGTTTTGGGGGCTGGCTGGCCTGCGGCTCGGTTTTGTCATCGGCGATCCGGCGCTTGTTGAGCGCTTGGGTGCAATGCTCGGACCTTGGGCCGTTGCCGGGCCTGCGTTGACCATTGGAACAGCGGCTCTGCGCGACGGCGATTGGGCCGCTGCCACCCGTGCGCGCCTGCAACAAGATGCGGATCGCCTTGATCAATTGGTTCTGAAAAAGGACGCAAGACTGGTTGGCGGGACCTCCCTTTTCAGGCTCTACGAGGTCGCGGATGCCGCCCAATGGCAACATACACTTGCCCACCATCACATCTGGTCTCGGGTATTTCCCTATAACCCAAAATGGCTGCGGCTGGGCCTGCCCGCCCCTACCGGATGGGATCGGTTGGAAGCAGCACTCGCATGAACACGGCATTGGTCCTGAGCCTTGCGCTGTTGCTTGACGCGATGTTCGGGGAACCCCAGTGGCTGTGGAATCGCCTGCCGCACCCGGCGGTGCTCATGGGTCGGTTGATCAACCAGTGTGATGAACGTTTCAATTCAGAACACTCGCGAAAGCTCAAAGGTCTTCTGGTGCTCTTGGCCCTAATCGCCGGGGCTGCTGTTCTTGGTCAAATCCTCAGCCTTTTTGGACCAGTTGTCGAAGTTGTTGTCGTCGCGATCATGCTGGCGCAGCGGTCCCTGGTCAATCATGTGCGCGCCGTCGCTGACGGCTTGCGCCTGTCCCTGACCCAAGGGCGCCGTGCTGTTGCGATGATCGTTAGCCGCGACACCAACGCAATGCAGGAACCGGCCGTCGCACGGTCCGCAATAGAAAGCGCCGCCGAAAACCTGAGTGACGGCGTGATTGCACCTGCCTTCTGGTTTCTGATTGGCGGCTTGCCCGGATTGCTGATCTACAAGATCGTGAACACCGCCGACAGCATGATTGGATACCTGACCCCGCGCCACGCCGACTTTGGCTGGGCGTCGGCGCGCATGGACGATCTGCTCAACCTGATCCCCGCACGCCTGACCGCTGCCTTGATTGCACTGCCCGGCGGGGTTTTGCAGCGGTGGCGCGGCATTCAGACCGATGCCGCCAAACACCGATCCCCCAACGCCGGCTGGCCAGAGGCCGCGATGGCACGTGCCATAGATGTGGCCTTGGCCGGGCCACGCAGCTATGATGGTCAGATGCAGCAATTTGCGTGGGTGAATGTTACGGGGGCGCGTATCATCGGACCTGCCGCGATCGACGCTGCCATCACCCGTCTGTGGCAGGCATGGGCGGTGATGCTGGGCATAAGCCTGACCCTCGGCCTGTTGTTAATCTAAAGGACCATCATGCGCCCCATTTTCTTTGCCGCTGTGCTTCTGGCAGCACCCCTAACAGCCTTTGCCGACACACCCTGTGGCGGACCGTTCACCACCTTTATCGAAGGTCTCAAGACCGAAGCCGCGGCGTCGGGGATCGCCCCCGCCACTGCCAATGCATTCTTGGCCAACGTTGGGTTGGACCCGTCCGTTTTGCGCGCCGATCAAAAGCAGGGCGTGTTTCAAATACCGTTCGTCGAATTTTCGCGGCGGCTGATCTCAAACGACCGGATCAATCGCGGTCGGTCAAACGGCCAAAAATATGATGCGGTCTTTGACAGGATTGAGGCCAACTATGGTGTTGACCGGGGCGTACTGCTCGCATTCTGGGCGTTCGAAACCGACTACGGGACCTTTCAGGGGGATTTCAACACGGCAAACGCGCTGGTGACACTTGCCCACGATTGCCGCCGCCCGGAACTCTTCCGTCCCCAGATTTTTGCCGCGATGGAACTTTTCGCGCGCGGCGATTTTAACCCGAACACCACGACCGGTGCATGGGCTGGCGAAATTGGCATGGTCCAGATGCTGCCATACGATATCCTCGAAAATGGTGTTGATGGGGATGGCGACGGCGTGGTATCGCTTAAGACCTCCCCTGCGGATGCCCTCACATCGGGTGGCAAAATGCTGCAAAGTCTTGGATGGCGGGCGGGCGAACCGTGGCTGGCAGAAGTCGTGCTACCGCGTGATTTCGATTGGTCACAGACAGGATTGGAAATAGCCAGACCCATCTCGGAATGGTCGGCCCTTGGGGTTGAACCCCGCAATGGCCCACTGGTAGAAGGCTTGAAAGCATCTGTGCTGATCCCGCAAGGTCGCAATGGCCCGGCCTTTATCGCCTACCCCAATTTCCGCGTCTATTTTGAATGGAACCAAAGCTTTACCTACGTCATGACCGCCGCCTATTTCGCCACGCGTTTGCAGGGGGCCAAGGTCTTTGAAGCGGGCAATCCGGATCGGGGACTGGACAGCAACCAGATGAAAGCATTGCAGAACCGGTTGCAAGACTTGGGGTATGATGTCGGTGGCATTGATGGCATCCTTGGCTCTGGCACCCGTGCCGCCGTGCGCGCCGAACAGAACCGGTTGGGGATGCCGGTGGATGGCTGGCCCACACCCGAACTCTTGTCAAAGCTCTGAGACGAGGAGACTAAAATGGCCCTTAAAATATCAGCCGCCCAGATGGTTGCAGATGCCCGCGCCCGGATTGAGGAAATCGAAACCAGCGATGGCATTGCGATGGTCAACGATCCAAATGTCCAGATCGTTGACCTGCGCGACCCCCGCGAACGGGCGCGCAGCGGCTTTATCCCCGGCAGCTTTCACTGCCCACGCGGAATGTTGGAATTTTGGATTGATCCCGACAGCCCCTATTTCAAAGACGTTTTTGCCGAAGACAAAAAGTTCGTCTTTCATTGCGCATCTGGCTGGCGGTCCGCAATTTCCGTAGCAACATTGCAAGATATGGGTTTTGATGCAGCGCACCTCAAGGACGGGTTTAGTGGTTGGGAAAAAGAGGGCGGGCCGGTTGAAAAGGACGCACCGAAATAGCGATTCCTACAATCATCTGGGCCGCACCGGAAACCGTCCACCATCCTGCGTCAACAGCACCAAACGCCCATGGCTGCGCACAAAGCGATCACATCGCGTGCGCCCGTTCACAAAGGTGACACAGACCTCGCCGTCTGGCCGCACCTCAAAATGTCCAAAAGCTGTCGCACCGCTCTGGTATGAATAGCTATAGGCACCGCCCACAGAATACCGCGACTTTCCACCCTCATAGAACGACAGAACATGACCATCCGTCAGGTTTAAAACCTCTTCATGCGTCAGCGCCGTGTCGTCTTCAAGCACATCAAACCCATCGGCAAAAACGGACGTCGGAAGCAGGGCAAGGGCCAGAACAAATCTCATGGCAAAAGGCTACTGCCGGACATCGACAATAGCCACTGACGTTCACGCGACCAACGTTTCAGCGGCCTTGAGATCGACAGAAACCAATTGGCTCACACCCTGCTCCGCCATTGTCACCCCAAACAGTCGATCCATTCGTGCCATCGTAACAGCGTGGTGGGTGATGATTAAAAACCGCGTGTCTGTCTGGCGGCACATTTCGTCCAACAGGTCGCAGAACCGCGTCACGTTGGCGTCATCGAGCGGCGCATCAACCTCGTCGAGCACACAAATCGGCGCGGGATTTGCAAGGAAAACGGCAAAGATCAGCGCCATCGCCGTCAGCGTCTGCTCTCCCCCACTCAGCAGGCTCAGCGTGCTCAGCTTTTTGCCGGGTGGCTGGCACATGATTTCCAATCCCGCTTCGAGCGGATCATCAGATTCGACCATCACCAAGTTGGCTTCACCACCACCAAACAAATGTTTGAACAGCAATGAAAAGTTCGAATTTACCTGTTCGAATGCGGTGAGCAACCGTTCGCGTCCCTCGCGGTTCAGACTGGCAATGCCACTGCGCAATGTCTTGATCGCTTCTTCAAGATCCGCCTTTTCCGCCGCCAGATTGTCATGCTCTTCCTGCACTTCTTTTGCGTCTTCCTCGGCTCGCAGGTTCACGGCCCCCAATGCATCACGCTGACGCTTTAGCCGATTTACATCGGTTTCCAACGCATCCGCGCCGGGCATCTGATCGGGGTTCATATCAAGTGCTGTCAGCAATTGATTGGGCGTCAACTGCTGATCCTCAGCGATCCGTTCCGCCGCAGCCGCCGCTGTCTCTTTTGCGGCCTCAGCCCGGGCCTCTGAACGTGCGCGGCCCTCACGGGCCTCTGACGCCTGCCGCTCCGCATCGCGCTCGGCGGTTGTCGCCTCACGTTGCGTGCTTTCACCGACCGACAGTTTATCCGCCGCCTCTGCGCGCCGGACTTCTGCCGTTGAAATGGCATCGCTCAGTTCATCGCGCTTTGCGGCAATCTCGGCTGGGGCGGCGCTCGCCTCTTTCAGGTCTGCCTCTGAGTTCGTTTTGCGCTCCACCAATTCCGCAGTGCGTTTTTCGGCAGTCTCAAGTCGGTGCCGCCAACCGCTGATTTCCTTGGTGACTTCCTGCGCCCGTTTCGTGCGCGCGTCGCCCTCGCGACGCAATTCGTCATGGCCGGACCGCCGCGACATCATCGTGATGCGCGCGGCCTCGACGGCCATGCGAATGTCATCAAGACTGGCGCGCGCTTCGGTCAGATCGCCCAAATCCGCCAACGCCCGCTCCGCCTCAAGCACACGTCCACGTGCCGACATCGCTTCGTCCTCATGGCGTTTGACGGCCAGACCAAGGCTTTCCAAACGGCCCTCGGCCAGATTGCGATCTGCCTCGGACCGGCTCAGCGCGCGGCCTGCATCGGCAACCATCCGATCCGCATCGCGTCGCGCCTCACGTGCGCGTTTGTCCGCATCGGATTGTTCAGCCAAAGTGCGTGTGAGGGTCTCATGCGCTGACCGCGCGCCCTCGGCCCTCTGGCTGGCTTGCTCAAGCGCTTGCTTCAGGACCTCAAGCCGGTTCAACTGTTGCAATCTCAGGGCAGCAGCGGATGGCGCATCCTCAGCCCACGCGCGATAGCCATCCCAGCGCCACAGATCACCTTCCGGCGACACCAACCGTTGGCCCGGCAACAATGCATGTTGCAGGCGCGGACCATCGTCAGGATCAACAAGCCCTATTTGGCCCATGCGGCGGACCAGTACCTCCGGCACTGACACATGCTGCGTCAACGGTGTGACCCCAGCAGGCAGCGGTTGCGGTGCATCATAGCTAGGCAAGACCGCCCAGCCCGAAGGTCCGTCCGCCTCAACCTGCGGCGCGCGCAGATCATCGGCCAATGCTGCGCCAAGCGCCTTTTCGAACCCATGTTCGACCTGTAACCGGTCAAGGATTTGACCCCCTTCTGCTGTGTCGCGTTCAACCAGTTTGGCCAACGCGCCTGCCTCAGCACGCAGGGCGTTCATCTCTCCCTCAGCCTCGGACCGTTCGGCGCGCGCATCCGCTTCTCTGGCTTGGGTCTCTGCACGGGCGGCTTCGGCATTCAAAAGTGCCGTATCGGCGGCTTCGGCGGCGGCAACTGCGGCTGCTTCGGCGCTTTGGGCCGCCGCAAAATCCACACCCGCTTTCTCTAGCGCGGCGCGGCTCTGTGCCACTGCGTCCTGTGCTTTCTGCGCCTCAGCCTCTGACTTTTCCTGCGTCTTTCTGCTGTCTTCAAGCAACCGTTCAGCCGATCCATGCCGGGCTGCCAGTCGTGCCATATCTTCGGTCAGCTGTGACAGATCACCTTCGCGCACCTGCAAGACCGCCGCCGCCTCACGCGCGGCCTCTGCGGCGCTCTCAAGGGCCGCTTCATGTCCCTCACCCGTCTTGGCAAGCTCGCGGGCCTCCCATTCCAGCCGCTCAATGGTTTCGCCCGCATCTTTGTTCAGGCCGCCTTCACGCTCGATATCGCGCGCCAATTGCGCAATGCGCCCCATCAGTGTTTCGATTGTCGCCTGTGCGCGCGCCTCTTGATCGGCCAACGTATCGCGCTGTACCGCCAACCGCTGTAATACTGCGGCTGCAATTGCCTCTTCCTCGCGCAGCGCGGGCAAAGCATCCTCAGCGACCTGTCGCGCCTTCGCAGCCTGCTGGACCACGCCTTGCGCCTGCGCAGCCGCAGTCACCCGGGCGCGCAGTTCTTCATCCGCCTTTGCGCGGGCATCATCCGCCTCACGCCAGCGCCGATAAAGCAGCATCCCTTCGGTCTTACGCAAATCATCGCCAATCTCGCGATACCGCGCCGCCTGTCGCGCCTGCCGGGCCAGTTGCGCCAACTGGGTTGCCAGTTGTTCAATCACATCATCCACGCGGGAAAGGTTCGCTTCGGCACCGTTCAGTTTCAGCTCTGCCTCATGTCGCCGCTGATAAAGACCCGAAATTCCAGCAGCTTCTTCCAGAATACGGCGGCGGCTCTTGGGCTTGGCATTGATCAGCTCTGCAATCTGCCCCTGCCGCACCAACGCTGGGCTGTGCGCACCGGTTGAGGCATCGGCAAACAGCATCTGCACATCGCGCGCACGCACGTCTTTGCCCGCCACCTTATAAGCACTGCCCACATCACGGGTGATCCGGCGCACGATCTCAAGATTATCGGTGTCGTTGAACCCTGAGGGGGCCAACCGCTCGCTGTTGTCAATGTGCAGAGCGACTTCTGCAAAGTTGCGTGCGGGCCGGGTGGCGGCCCCGGCAAAAATCACGTCTTCCATGCCACCGCCCCGGACAGCCGTGGGGCGGTTTTCCCCCATCACCCAACGCAGCGCTTCCAACAGGTTCGATTTACCACAGCCGTTTGGCCCCACAACGCCGGTCAAACCATCTGAGATGATCAGGTCGGTGGGGTCCACAAAGCTTTTGAAGCCTGTCAGTCTAAGTTTGGAAAAGCGCAAGTACTGCCGTGCTCCGATGATTCCATAGCTCGTAGGAAAATGAAGGTTCAGCGCCCCCTAAGTCAACACCATCACACCATACACAGGGGGTATATCGGCGGTTATCCACAAGATATTGCGATATTAGGCGGGATAGCAGTCCAAATCGACACTGACCTGACCAACGCCACTCAATTCGGTCCCGCGCACTGGGATGCAATCAAGCGCCGCCGGCGCGATCCGGTCACGTGGCGCGCCCTTACCGCAGTCCAACAGCCCTGTCGCCAATGCCTGATCGCCGCGCACCTCTTTGACTTTGCACCCGCTGACCTTGGCCATGGCGATGCCGGCTCGGTCCCGGATCGGTCCGAACCGAGGGGCATATTGCGTGTTGACGCGCATCGCTTCGGCCAGATCATCGCGCACGCGCACATCAAAAACCGACCCCTCAACAGTTACTCGGGTGGCAGGCAGGCCGCGAAAATGCGGACCAGCGGTGTTGCAGCCAGCAAGACCAAAGCAAAGACACATGAGATAGGCATAACGCGACATCCCGCATTGTCAGACGCGGATGGTTAACAATTTGTTACAACTCATGCCGCCCGGCCCATAAAAGCAATTGCTGCCCCGACCCTCTGGTCATATAATTTGACCAATTCGAGGATTTGCAATGCCCTTTCGCCCAGTGACCCAAGAAAAACTGTCTCATGCCGTGATCGGCCAGATCGAGCAACTGATCCTGCGCGGCATCTTACGACCGGGTGAACGGCTGCCTGCAGAACGTGAATTGGCCGAACGGTTTGGCGTTTCCCGGCCTTCCTTGCGCGATGCAATATCCCAGCTTCAGAAGACAGGCCTACTCAGCACCAAACCGGGGGCCGGCATCTATGTTGCTGACGTTCTGGGCAGTGCATTTTCGCCCGCCCTGATTGATCTGTTCTCGCGTCATGACGAGGCTGTATTCGACTACCTGTCTTTTCGCCGTGATATGGAAGGACTGGCCGCGATGCGCGCGGCACAGTTTGGGTCCGACACCGATCTTGCCGTTGTCCAAGCCGTGTTCGACAAGATGGAAAAGGCCCATACAAAACGGGATGCCAATGAGGAAGCGCAACTGGACGCGCAGTTCCATATGGCAATTATTGAGGCCAGCCATAACGTGGTGATGCTGCATATGATGCGCTCGATGTATGAATTGCTGCGCGGCGGGGTATTCTATAACCGTCAGGTGATGTTTAAACAAAAAATCAGCCGTTCCGCGCTTTTGGATCAACACCGCGCCATCAACAACGCCCTGCAAAGCCGCGATCCCGCCGCTGCGCGGGCTGCGGTTGAAGCCCATCTGAGTTACGTCGCCGCCTCGCTGACCGATCAGCAAAAAGCCGACCGCAACGACCAGATCGCCCGCCAGCGTCTGGAGCATGAAAGCAACACGTGATCCGGATAACTCGAAGGTGATGGAATGCGAAATCTTCACCTTGCCAGACAAACAAAAAACCCCGGCCAGTGACCGGGGTTTTCAGAATTATCGTACTGGCATCAAAGCCTAGTGCAGTTTCGCATCTACCTGCTCAATCGCCTCATCAATCAGCTTGTTGCCATCTGCGGCAGACATCTGTTTCGCGATCACGTCTCGTGCCGCAGCAACCGCAATCGTAACGGCAGTATCGCGCACTTCTTTCACCGCGGCAGCCTGAGCTGACACAATCTGTTCCTCAGCAGCGGCCATCCGGCGCTCCAGTGATTTAGCCAGATCTGCGCGTGCCTGTTCAGCAGCGGCATTGGCTTCTTCCTTCGCGGCAGAAACGATGCGATCCGCCTGATCCTGCACTTCTTTCTGCTTGCGCTCATAGGACGCCAGCAATGTTTGCGCTTCTTCACGCAGGGTGCGGGCTTCTTCCAACTCGGACTTGATGCCATCGGCACGTTTGTCCAGCATCCCACCCAAAAGTCCCGGCACCTTAAAGTAGATCAGGACGGCGATGAACAAAAGGAACGCCAGCAAAACCACAAAGTCAGTATTCTTGAGCGAAAAGAACACCTCGCCCGCAGCAAATGCAGGAGAGGCTATCATCGCGGCCAACGCGGTTGAAACGGATAAACGCATGTTCTTAACCATCGGTTATCCTTTCATCCGTGAGGTCACAGCAGCGTTGATGGTTTTAGCATCAGCCTTGCCACCCATCGCTGCAACGATTTCCTTGGCCGTATCCTTGGCCACGACTTTAACGTTCTCCAACGCGCTTGCGCGAATTTCAGCGATCGCTTTTTCCGATTCAGCGGCTTTCGCTGCAATCTCGGCGTCGGCACGGGAAATCGCATCGTCCAGATCCGCCTGCATATCCGCTTTGGCTTGCCCAACGATGCTGTGCGCCTCAGCGCGGGCATCAAGCAGAGCCTTGTCATATGCAGCTTCGGCTTCAACGGCCTTGGCCTTTAGGTCTTCGGCGGCGGCGATGTCATTGGTGATCGTGCCCTGACGTTCTGCCAGAACCGCACCGATACGTGGCAACGCCACGCGGGACAGAATAAAATATGTCGCGATCAGCGCCAGAACCAGCCAGAATATCTGATTTCCCCAAGTCGAGAAATCGAGCTGTGGCATGCCCGGTGTGCTGGCGTGTTCAGCCATGTCAACGCCAACGGCGTCGGCCAAACCATCGCTATGTGTTTCAGTTGCCATTTTGGCTTCTCCTTGGAAACTTGGCCGTTACGTGCCGGGCAGATACGTGCGTCGCATCTGCCCGCCTGTAAGGATATCAGTTCCGAGGATTAAACAGCGAACATCAACAGCAGGGCAACGAGGAACGCGAAGATCCCCAAAGCTTCTGCAAAAGCGATGCCGATGAAAAGTGTTGCTGTCTGACCGGCGGCTGCCGATGGGTTGCGCAATGCGCCGGACAAGAAGTTGCCAGCAACGTTACCAACACCGATGGCTGCTGCCCCGGAACCGATTGCTGCCAGACCTGCGCCGATGTGTGCGAGTTCGCCTTCCATGTGAATTCTCCTATTAGGTTGGAAGTTGAGTATTGGGACGGGTTAATTTCGCCCGAATGGATGATGTCGTTAGTGACCCGGATGCAGTGCGTCTTTGAGGTACACACATGTTAGGATGGTGAAAACGTAGGCCTGAATGAAGGACACAAGGACTTCGAGGCCGTACATGGCGGTGATCGCCACGATGGATACCGGGCTGATCAGGGTAATTGCGGCGAAGCCCGCGAACACTTTGATCACCGCGTGACCCGCCATGACGTTGCCCGCCAAACGAATGGAGTGGCTGACGGGGCGCACAAAATAGCTGATCAATTCGATGATCGCCAGAACCGGGCGCAGGGCCAACGGGGCAGATGCAACCCAGAACAAGCCCAAAAAGGCCGCGCCATTCTTGACGAAACCCAAAATGGTCACAGTCAGGAACACTGCCATTGCCAAAACAACGGTCACAGCGAAATGCGATGTTGGCGTAAAGGCGGTCGGGATCAGACCAAGGAAGTTGGCGCAGACGATGAACATAAAGAGCGTCATGATATAAGGGAAATACTTGAGCCCGTCCTTGCCGCATATATCTTCGACCATCTTATAGACAAAGCCATAAGCCAATTCAGCGACCGACTGCATCCGCGTTGGAATGATTGAACGTTTCGACGTGCCCAGAACCAGCAGGGCAAAAGTCGCCAGAACCGCCAGCGCCATCCACAATGTGGAATTGGTGATCGAGTACCAGGTTACAGCACCATCGCCCAAGATGTTCTCAACCTTGAACTGATCCATCGGGTGAAAGACCAGACCGCCTGTCTCTGCGCCGCTTGCCTCTGTTGCCATTTCAGGCTCCTTCGTTCTTTTTAGCCTGTTCGGCCAACTGCTTTTCCTGGATTTCCTTGGCAGAGCGGAGCATCGTCTTCACCCCAGCCGCCAAGCCCAGCATCACAAACAGCACCATGAAGATGGGCAATGTGCCGAACAGCAAATCAAGCCCGTATCCGATGCCAAAACCGATCCCAAGACCGGCCACCAATTCAATCACCATCCGCCATGCCAAATTGGCCTGAGAATAATGCTCATCCACGCGGGGTTTTGGCGCGTTGCGCTTTCTTGCGGCGTCAAGTTTGGCCTCAAGCTGCTGCAGTTGCTGCTGTTGGTCCGGGTCTGGCACGCCGCATTCCCCATTGGATAACTTGTCACGTAGCTACTGGTGGGATCGCTCGGAGTCAACCGCATCCATGCTCACTGCGTAATGCAAATAACATATTGTTTTTGCAGGTCTTTTAACAACGAAGATGCGCGCCTGATCCCCCATCCAATCTGGCAATGTGTCATCCTGAGGCTAATTCGTTATTCAACCAGTTGGTTGATGTTTTCAAACTGCCGGCTCGCTCCGAAAGGAACGGGTTTCATCAAGGAGCCATGCACGGAACTGCTTTACCGCTGAGCGACGCACGCCACGGCTGCCGTAAACCAGATAAAAGGCACCATCCCTGATCCCGATATCAAAGCACCGCACCAAGCGCCCCAGCCCGACATCAAACGAAACACATTCTGAAGACCCCAAGTACACCCCAAGCCCATTCAATCCGGCCTCGTAGGCGAGCGGCGACTTCATACGCCACTCATGATCCAAAAGCGCATCCGTTTGAACACCGGCAGCAGCGAACCATTGCTTCCAGATGTTGTTGGTCCGATCTCGGAGCAGCGGCAGTTTCAACAAATCCTCCGGCTTGCGAATACAATCTCCCATCAAATCAGGTGACGCATGGGGATAGATCGGGGCCGCGCTTAACAGATCGGACGGCCCATCCAATTTACCAGTGTGCGCAAATCGGACAGCAATATCCGCCTCGTATCTTTCAACATCCGCAAGAGCAGGCGATGCCTCCAGCCGCACCTCAACTTCTGGATAGGCCTTTCGAAACCCGGCCAATCGCGGAATGATAAATCGCTCAGCAAAAAGCGGCTCGCTGTTCACCGTAACTTGCCCTGTTGGCACATCGGCAAGGTCGTCCGTCGCATCTGCGATCATATCCAAGGCAGGCAGCACCCTTTCCAGATAGCTGCGCCCCACCATCGTCAACTCGACACCACGCGGCAAATCACGAAACAATTTCACACCGAGGCGAGCCTCTAACCCGCGCACATGACGGCTGATCGCTGAATGACTGACCAACAGCTCCTCCGCCGCACGGCTAAAGCTTTCATGGCGTGCCGCGGCATCAAACGCACGCAGGGCATTCAGAGGCGGAAGATTTCGCGACATTCATATACGTGCATTTTTTGCACACATAATGTCAAGTATTGGCGTTTGATCCAAAGGGCTTCTTCACCGTATCAATGCGTATCACTCAAAGATAACTGGAAATATCATGTCCTATTTGCATTTAAACGCGCTTCAGCGCGCCGGGCTCATTCGTGCTAAAATTCAGCATATTGTGAAATGGCCCCGCCTAAGTTCATTGATCAAATTGGCCAAACTGGGGTCAGATCCACGCCAATCCTATCCCAAACTCTCAGATCATCTGGCGCGCGACATCGGACTGGACCCTGCAGACCGGGAATGGGGCAGCATCGAACTGCCGTCGCAGACAACACATCATCCGCGCGGATGAATCGCTTTCCTGAAGCTGCGACCCTAGGTATGACAGGGCATGACACGAGACATTGACCAGGTATTTGCCGCCCTCTCCGATCCTACCCGCCGCACCATTCTGGCGATGCTGCTTGAGGATGATATGGCCGTCACAGATGTGGCAGAGCCATTTGACATGTCTCTGGCCGCGATCTCTAAACATTTGGGGGTTTTGTCGGCTGCCGGGCTTATCTCGCAGGAAAAGCGCGGGCGGGTCAAATGGTGCAAACTGGAACCGGATGCGATGCGCAAGGCTTCGGTTTGGATGCAGGGGTTTGGACAGTTCGAACCGGTCAATCTGGATGACTTTGAAAGGTTTCTCGCGCGCGAACTATCGGAGGTGGTATCAGACGAGGCATAAAACCGAGGTATGAAATTTCAGGCCCCGTCTGATGGTTCGCTTATAAAACGAACTGAACGATTGCCAAAACAATGACCACAAGACCGACAAGATAAATGATACCACGCATGGAGAATTCCTTTTAGTTTGCTTCTGGACCCCAACACATCAGGCAGCGGTTCGGTTCCAAAAAAGGTTCAAACGGTCTTTGCCACGTCGTCGCGCAGCAGCAAAAGGAGCGCCAAAACGGTAAAAGCCACCCCGATCAACACGATCGAACCGGGCGCGCCCTTGCCCAGCATGATCTCCCAGACGATGACCCAGCTTGGCGTCAGATAGGTATAGGCCATCACCTTGGCGGACGGCAGGCGCAGGGTGGCAAACTGCAACAGAATGATGGTCAATGCGGTTGCAAAAAAGGCCACATAAACAAGCGCAATCCAGACCATGTTTGGCAATTTGGCCCACTCAATAGCCACAAGGTCAGACCAGCCATAGATCAACAGCAGCACTGATCCGGCAAGCAATGTGCCAAAGGTAAACATCACCGCACTTTCGCCCCGGTTCAGGCGACGCACCATGGGTGTATAAATGGCATGGCTGACGCAACCGACGAAATAGATCGCTTCGCCCCGGCCCACGTCAAACGCCAGAAATGCAGCCAGATCCGCTTTGAAGATGACCCAAAGCGCCCCGCAGCCACCAATGCTCAGGGCAAGTGCCATGCGCTGTGTCAGAACTTGCCGCAACAGCACCCATGCAAAGCCCGCCGCCATCAGGGGCACCAGTGTAAATACAGCCGCCGCACTGACGGGTTGCGCGGTTTTCAGACCCTCAAACATCAGCACAAAGTAAACGGCAAAAAGTCCGCCCAGGATCGCGTACCGCCAGGGTGCTGTGAACCCTTGTCGGCTCACCGCGCCCCGTGACAAGGCAAATCCGCCGACCAGCACCGTCGCGATACAGAACCGAAGCGTGTTGAAAGCTGTGGGGCTGATATCATTGGCGACCAGCGCGCCCAGTGAAAACGACCCTGCAACCAGCGCCGAAAAAGCGAGCATGGCCAGATGCCCCAAGGTGCCAGGGTTCATTGCGGCCCCTGTTGCATCTGTTCCTTGATGAACCGCAGCAAAGCCTGCACTTTTGTTGTGCGGTGCAGATCGACATGGGTCACAAGCCAGATCGGTGCAGCCCATTCTGGCCGCGGTGGATATATCTCCACCAGACCGGGATCACCCTCTGCCTGTTCTTTGACCAGAAATCCAATGCCGGCCCCGGCGCGCACCGCAACTTCGGCCGCGCGGGTGTCAGACGTGCGGTACGATATTGACGATTCCGGCACATTTTCGCGCAGCCATTTGTAATAAGGTGCGCGGTTGTCCAGATCATCGGCCCCCACGAAACGGTGTTTACCATAGTCCTGTGGTCCTTCCGGCATGCCGTATTCAGCCACATAGCTGCCACTGGCATAGGCACCTATTTGCAGATCCAGCATCGGCTGCACAACGTTGTCAGGCTGGTCAGGTGCCAACCCCGCCCGGATGGCGACATGGGCTTCGCCATATTCCAGCCGAAACAGCCTGGAGCTGGTAAGATACCGGACAACCACATCCTTGTGCTGTTGCTGAAAAGCCGCGAGCATCGGCGCAATCAGCGGCGCGAGAGATGTCAAAGATGTCACAACCAGATCGCCAGACACCTCAGACCCCCGCCCTTTGATCCGGCCAACCATCTGATTGAACTGGTCATCGGTTGCCTTGGCCACGCGCAAAAGATCCTCGCCAGCCTCGGTGGCCGTATACCCTCGCGGGTGGCGCTGAAAAAGCTTCACGCCAAGCCGCCCTTCAAGC
Source organism: Sulfitobacter sediminivivens (assembly GCF_042611115.2). Taxonomy (NCBI): domain Bacteria; kingdom Pseudomonadati; phylum Pseudomonadota; class Alphaproteobacteria; order Rhodobacterales; family Roseobacteraceae; genus Sulfitobacter; species Sulfitobacter sediminivivens. The sequence goes on along the minus strand of NZ_JBHGAR020000010.1, from coordinate 84,113 downwards.
GCATCGATATGGCGAATGACCGTCGCGTGATGAACACCCAGAACCTCGGCCGCACCGCTCACCGTGCCCACACGGGCAACTTGGTACGCAGTCTTTATCTCATCCCAATCATCCATCTGAACCTCATGTGCGCTGGCGAACATATTCTGCGCCATATTGCCCGTTGAGTTCGCAAATACAATAGTCAATTGATGAGCAGACCCACCTCCTTCTGAAAGGACATCACATGACCATTCTGCGTATTGATTCATCTGCCAATATCGAAACCTCCGTCACCCGCGAACTGACAGATCACATCATCTCAAGTCTGGGGGCAACTGACGTCACCATCCGCGACCTTGCCAAAAATGCATTGCCGCAGATCGATCACGTCTGGACCGTCGCCCGCGCCGTCCCTGCGAAGGACCGCACCGATGAACAGGCGAACGCCCTTGCACAATCTGACGCGCTGATCGCCGAAATCATGGCTGCAGACACCATCGTGATCGGTGCCCCTGTGTACAACTTTGGTATTCCAGCTTCTCTCAAAGCATGGATTGACCTGATCGCCCGTGCGGGCGTGACGTTTCGCTATACTGAAAAGGGGCCAATTGGCTTGATTGACGGCAAGCGCGTGATCATCGCACTGGCATCTGGGGGCACACCGATGGGCTCTGACATGGATTTCGCCAGTGGCTATCTGCGACATGTGCTGGGATTCATGGGAATGACAGACGTGACCTTTGTTGCTGCGGACACCCTTGCCAAAGACCCAAGCGGCACGATGCTGCGCGCCCATGCGCAGATCGACACTCTGGCCGTTGCCGCATAACAATCGGGGCGCGGCACACCATCAAGGGTCGCGCCCCCTTTTGACGGAATTAGCCGTTGAGGCTAAGGCAAATGCGATGAAAGTGACCCGCAATACCCTGGACCAATTGATCATTTCCGATACACTCTGGCTGATCAGCATCGCATTGACCTGTTTCATTTTAATCTTCGTCGCTGCGGGCCTATTCGCAGCAAGTGAAATACCGTGGCTTGGGTTTCCCTTTGCCGCTAATGGTGCCGGGATCTGAGCGGTCGCATTCTGGGCGTTTGTCCGACGAGTGCAGGTTATCATAGATCGCCCAGCCAATACGCTCACGATCCGAAGGCAGTCCATTCTGGGTTATCAAAGCGTCACACACGCCCTAAGCGACCTGTCACGCGCGGTGGTGGAAACCTCCGTCAGCAACAATCGCACTTCCGGTTCTCGCACCCTCATGAACCGGGCAACACTGATATTTGACACCGGAATGAGCCCGGGCGCGCACCCCATCACCAAAGTCTACACGTCCGGTCAAGGTGCCAGCCGCGCCGCACGCGCCATCAACACCTGGCTCGGACCACAGCACAACAGTTGACTCTGCCCCGGTCACAGCCTAAACGCCGCTCAAATCCCGGAAGCATTGCCTTCCGGTCCCCGCCATTTGTGGGGATCGCCCTCCGTCAGCGCGTTGCGCCCACGGGGGCAAAACCATTTGGTTTTGTTCCCGTTCAAAACGTCTCGGGGGCAATTGTGCATTTACCGCAGGGTTCCTAAGTTCAGGATACCCCGCAACCGAACCGAGAAAGGGCTTTGCCCCATGTTTGAGAACCTGTCTGAACGCCTGTCAGGCGTCTTTGATCGCCTCACCAAACAGGGTGCGTTGTCTGAGGACGACGTCAAAACCGCCCTGCGAGAGGTTCGCGTCGCCCTGCTTGAGGCGGATGTGTCGCTGCCCGTGGCCCGCGATTTTGTCAAAGCGGTTCAGGACAAGGCCACCGGCCAGGCTGTCACAAAATCCATCACCCCCGGCCAACAAGTCGTCAAGATTGTCCATGACGCCCTGATCGACACGCTGAAAGGCGAAGGCGAACCCGGTGCACTGAAAATCGACAGTCCGCCGGCACCGATCCTGATGGTCGGTCTTCAGGGTGGCGGCAAGACAACCACAACTGCGAAATTGGCAAAGCGTTTGAAAGAACGCGACGGCAAACGCGTGCTGATGGCATCGCTTGACGTCAACCGCCCGGCCGCGATGGAACAGCTGGCCATCCTCGGTGTGCAAATCGGCGTCGACACTTTGCCCATCGTCAAAGGCGAAGACCCGGTCTCCATCGCCAAGCGCGCCAAGACCCAAGCTGCGATGGGTGGCTATGACGTCTATATGCTCGACACGGCTGGACGTCTCAGCATCGACGAAGAGCTGATGAGCCAGGTCGAAGCAGTACGTAACGTGGCCAACCCCCGCGAAACCCTGCTGGTTGTTGATGGCCTGACAGGTCAGGATGCCGTGCACACCGCCCAGAATTTCGATGACCGTATCGGTATCACCGGCGTTGTCCTGACCCGGATGGACGGGGACGGGCGTGGCGGTGCAGCGCTGTCGATGCGCGCGGTGACTGGCAAGCCGATCAAATTCGTCGGCCTTGGCGAAAAGATGGACGCGCTCGAAACGTTCGAACCAGAACGCATCGCGGGCCGCATCCTTGGCATGGGCGACATCGTCGCACTGGTCGAAAAGGCGCAGGAAACCATCGAGGCCGAGCAGGCCGAAAAGATGATGCGGCGCATGGCCAAAGGTCAGTTCAATATGAACGACCTCAAGATGCAGCTGGAACAGATGATCAAGATGGGCGGAATGCAAGGCATGATGGGCATGATGCCCGGCATGGGCAAAATGGCCAAAAAGGTCGAGGATGCAGGCCTTGACGACAAAATCCTCACACGCCAGATCGCCCTGATCCAATCCATGACAAAGAAAGAGCGCGCCAATCCTGCACTCTTGCAGGCCAGCCGTAAAAAACGGATCGCCAAAGGTGCGGGCCTGGAAGTCAGCGAATTGAACAAGCTGATGAAAATGCACCGCCAGATGTCCGACATGATGAAGAAGATGGGTAAAATGGGCAAAGGCGGCATGCTCAAGCAAGCCATGAAGGGCATGTTTGGCAAAGGCGGCATGGACCCCAGCCAGATGGACCCCAAAGCATTGGAAGCAGCGGCCAAACAGATGGGCGGCAAACTGCCCGGTGGTCTGGGCGGCATGGGCGGCGGCATGGGCCTGCCTTCCGGGCTGAGCGGATTTGGGAAAAAGAAATGATCACCTGCACCGTCAGATATGAAATCGACCCCGACAAATTGGCCGAGTTTGAGGTCTATGCGAAAGCATGGCTGCATCTTGTGCCAAAGCTCGGTGGGACCCATCACGGCTATCACATGCCGCATGAGGGGCCGAATGACATCGCCTATTGCCATTTCTCGTTCCCATCACTCGCCGATTACGAAGCCTACCGCGCAAAGATGTGGGAAGACCCGGAATGCCTGCGCGCCTATGAGCACGCCAAGCGCACAAAATGCATCCGCCGCTATGATCGTTCTTTCACCAAGCCGCTGTTTGACGGCGCAACCGTTGATGATTTGGGTCTCTGAATGACGCCAGCCCCAACCATAGAAACCAAACGCCTGATTTTGCGCGGACCGAAAGCGTCGGACTTTGAACCGATTGCCACATTCTATGCCGATCCAGAGCGCTCAATGGGCTTTGGTGGCGTGCTGCCGCGTGATCAGGCTTGGCGCTGGTTTGCCAGCATGATTGGCCATTGGCATCTGCGCGGGTACGGCTTTTGGACCATCACCGACAAAGCCGCCGGCACCGCCCTTGGTATCTGTGGCATCTGGAATCCCGAAGGCTGGCCCGAAGCGGAACTGGGGTGGATCGCTTTCCCGCAGGCCGAGGGCAAAGGCATCGCGTTTGAAGCGGCAACCGCAGTGCGGCACCACGCCTACACCGTCATGGGTTTTACCACGATGACCAGCAACATCGTACCGGGCAATGCGCGCTCCATCGCTTTGGCGGAACGGCTGGGTGCGGTTCATGAAACGACCTATGACAACATAAACATGGGCACCGAACACATGTTTCGCCATCCTGCGCCGGCGGACCTTGCATGACCGCCATGGCCTTGACCCTCCCCACGCTAAAGACAGATCGCTTGATCCTGCGCACGCCAAGACTGCAAGACGCGGAATACTATGTCGCGTACAAGATGTCCGAGCGCGCCAAATTCACTGGCGGTCCACTTGATCAAAATGCAGCACAAGCAGGCTTTTTCAAGAACGCAGGTCAATGGGTGATCCGAGGGTATGGCCTGTTTATGGCCACGACCCAGAGCGATCCCAAAACCGTCATTGGCGGCTTTGGCGTATTTCACCCCCTGAACCAGAAAGAACCTGAATTTGGCTGGACGCTCTATGACCGCGCGGCAGAGGGCAAAGGATACGTCACAGAAGCCATGCGCGCGATCATCCCTTGGGCGTGGCCTGTGATGGGCGTGAACACGGCGCAATCGCATATTGATGAAGGAAATCACGCATCCGTCGCCGTGGCACGTGCGTTGGGCGCAACATTGGACGCAGAAACCACCCGGATCGAAAACGCCGACGGTGGCGAATTTGCCGATCACGACACATACGTAAACATCTGGCGTCACCAAAAGGGAGCGCTCAAATGACCAATACAACCACCCTGGCCGCGCAGATCCTCAAGGATCACCGCGCGTCCATCGACCGTCTCGACGCAATCCTTGTCTATACGCTGGGCGAGCGGTTCAAACACACACAGGCTGTGGGGAAACTCAAAGCCGAACACGACCTTCCCCCGTCCGATCCGTCCCGCGAAGGGGCCCAGATCGCACGGCTCGAAGATTTGGCGAAAGAGGCTGACCTCGATCCCGAATTCGCCAAGAAGTTCCTGAACTTCATCATCGCTGAAGTCATTCAGCATCACAAATCACACCAATCGTAAAAACCTAAAGGACTACACACCATGGCTATGAAAATTCGTCTCGCCCGCGGCGGCTCCAAGAAACGCCCCTTTTATCGCATCGTCGCTGCAGACAGCCGCATGCCACGCGATGGCCGCTTTATTGAAAAGCTGGGCACCTATAACCCGCTGCTGCCAAAAGACAGCGAAGAGCGCGTGAAAATGGACGTCGAAAAGATCCAGGAATGGATTGCAAAAGGCGCACAGCCTACAGACCGCGTTGCCCGTATGCTCGAAGCTGCCGGCGTTCGTGACAAAACAGAGCGTAACAACCCCAACAAAGGCACACCGGGCAAGAAAGCCCAGGACCGTGTCGAAGAGAAAGCCGCCAAGGCAACCGCCGCTGCCGAAGCTGCCGCCGCCCCTGCCGAGGAAGCGCCAGCAGAAGAGGCAGCCGCCGACGAAGCAGCCGCAGAATAATCTGAGGCAAAGTCCGGCATGGAAACATTCTCACAAGACTTCCGTGCCGGGCTGCACGACCTGATGCGCTGGCGGCGCGACGTCCGCCACTTTCTGACCGATCCTGTGGACGAGGCATTGATCAGCGAATGCCTCGACACCTTTCATCTGGCCCCGTCCGTCGGCCTGTCAGAACCCTGGCGCATCATCCGCGTCGCCTCTGACACCGCGCGCCAGGCCGCACTTGAGAATTTCAAAGCAGCCAATGCCGAAGCCCTTGCGGGGTATTCTGGCGAACAGGCGGCCCTTTATGCCTCGCTCAAGCTGTCGGGGATGCAGGACGCGCCTGAACAGATGGCAATCTACTGTGATGAGGGCACCGAAAAAGGACACGGCCTTGGCGCTGGTACCATGCCGGAAATGCGCCGCTATTCTGTAGTTGGCGCGATCACGCTGATGTGGCTAACCGCGCGGACGCACGGCCTTGGGCTGGGATGGGTCTCTGTTCTTGACCCCGTTCGTCTTAACCGTGATCTTGAGGTGCCGGAGGGGTGGTCTTTGGTCGCCTATCTCTGCCTGGGGTGGCCCCGCGAGAGCACCCTGACGCCCGAACTAGAAACCAAAAACTGGGAGGTTCGCGCCCCCCATCTGCATGTGGAAAACCGCTGATGTACCGTTTGATCAAACTTGTCGTTGTTCTGGCCATCGGTTTTGGCATTGGCATGTGGTACGAACGCTTCCTCATGCGCTCGGAATGTGCCGCAGGTGCAGGTGAATGGACGGGCACGATCTGCGTGGACTCGGAGTTGCTGCAATGACTGAAATGATCTGTGTTGGTGCCATCGCAGGCTCTTACGGTGTGCGCGGTGAGCTGCGCGTCAAAAGCTATTGTGCGGTCCCCGAAGATATTGAAACCTACACACCGCTCTGGTCAGAGGACCGCAGCCGCCAGTTTGCCCTCGCCATCCTGCACCCAATCAAAAACGGCTTTGCTGCACGGATCACCGATGTCTCCACCAAGGAAGAGGCCGACGCCCTGCGCGGCACCGCCCTTTATGCGGACCGCGACCAACTGCCGTCGCTGCCCGATGATGAATTTTACCACGCCGATCTGATTGGCCTTTCGGTTTATGACACCGGCGGCGTATTGCTTGGCACGGTCAAGGCCGTCCAGAACCACGGCGCTGACGACCTGTTGGAACTCCAACTTGCAGGCACCTCTGCCACCACGTTTCTGCCCTTTACCAAAGCCGCTGTGCCAACGGTCGACCTCGCCTTGGGCCGCATCGTGGCCGACCCGCCGCATGGCGTCTTGCCGGAAACGGATAGCAAGTAATGCCGCGCCGGATCATCCTGCATGCAGGGTTCCACAAGACCGGAACGTCCAGCATCCAGGCCACGTTGCGCGAAAATCGGGTCGCCCTGAAAAAACACGCGGCACTGCGCCTGCGCTGGCACATGCAAGAACTCATCAGCGCCACGCGCGGTTATTCCACATGGCGTGATCCGCTGACCCTGATCAAAGCGCAGGACCGCTTTGAAACGGTGATGAACGAATTGCCCGGCATGCCGCGCCGGACGCTGATCATCTCAGCCGAAGAACTCTCGGGCCACCTGCCCGGCCGCGGCGATCTGGATGATTATTCCGCCGCACCCGTACTGCTTTATGCGTTCTGGGAGATCATGACCAAGCGCTACCCGGAAGCTGAGATCTTGCTCTACCTTTCCACCCGTGCCCCTGAAGCATGGCTTAAATCCGCCCATTGGGAACACGTCAAAGCATCCAATATGACAATGGACGCCGATGCCTTCTGCGACCGGTATCTTGCGGCGGCGAACCTTGAGGGGATGGTTGCCGACATCGCCAGCCGCGTGCCCTGCCCTGTCCATCACACAGCGCTTGAAGATTGTCGTGATCTGCCACTTGGCCCCGCCGACCCATTGCTTGATCTGTGTGAGCTTCCACTCAGCCTGCGCGCCGAACTGGTGGCCCCTCCACCCGCGAACACGCGGTTGGGCGACGATGTACTGAACGCGATGATCGAGGCCAACAAAAATCACAGGACACCAGATGCCCGAAATGCTGCCAAGGCCGCAATCCTCGCTGAGGCACGCCAATGAAAACACCCCGCTCCTATGGCCGCCAATCGGTCCGCGCCACGTTGCAGCCACGTGAATTGATGCAGGACTCGCCCGACTATGCCGACATCTGGCAGGCACGCGTTGTCACGCTTTTTCCCGAACTCTTTCCCGGCGTGCTGGGGGCCAGCCTGACGGGCAAAGCCTTGCAGGACGGCAAGTGGCAATTGCACACCCACGACCTGCGCCCTTACGGGATCGGCAAACACCGCAATGTCGATGACACCCCTGCCGGTGGCGGTGCGGGCATGGTCCTGCGTGCCGATGTAGTTGGTCCCGCACTGGCCGACGCGCAAAGCCACGCCCATGGCAGATGGCCGATCCTGTATATGTCCCCGCGCGGCCAACGCTTTGATCAGGCGATGGCGCGCGATCTGTCCACATGCGCGGGCGTCACCATGCTTTGTGGCCGGTTTGAAGGCGTGGATGAACGGGTGATTGAACACTTCGGTATCACCGAAGTGAGCCTTGGCGATTTTGTTATGACAGGCGGCGAACTGGCGGCCCAGGCGATGATCGACGCCACCGTGCGCCTGTTGCCTGGCGTGCTGGGCAATGCCGACAGCACCGTTGAGGAAAGCCATTCAAACGGTCTGCTCGAACACCCCCAATACACCCGCCCCGCGATCTGGGAAGGGCGCGAGATCCCTCCCGTCCTGATGTCCGGGAACCACGGTGAAATCGCCAAATGGCGACAGCAACAAGCTGAAATCCTGACCAAAACCCGCCGCCCCGACATGTGGGCACGCCGGGACCACAAATAAAGCTAGGCACTGCCGTAACTCTGTTTTGCCAAGGCTCTACCCTGCAGTTTGCGCCGTCAAATAGGCGTAAATCTCATCTTTGAGCGCCAGTCGCCGCTTGCGCATGTTACTCATGTGATCGTCACTGGTGGGCTCCACATCGGTTTCAGCCCGGTGAATCGCACGGTTCAATGTGTGATAGGTGTCCGCCAGATTTTCAAAGTGGCGGTCGCTCTGACGCAACTGCGCCATCTGTGTGGTCAACTCGGGAAATTCTTCGGCAAGTTCGTGTGGGGTATGGGACATATGTCGTTCCTTTTTTGAATTGGGGTCACTTGTTGTTGCGTTCAGGATGCAAAGACGCAGCCAGTACATGATCGGAGTCATGAACGATCGCTTCGGCTTGATGATAGATTTTGGGGTCCGGCGCTCTGGCAACCTCAGGGTCCTTGCCCGGATAATCAAGCTGAGCCAAAAAATGCCGCATGCACGTGAGGCGTGCGCGTTTCTTGTCGTTTGACCGGATCACCGTCCAAGGCGCATCCGCTGTGTCCGTGTAGAAAAACATCGCCTCTTTCGCCTCGGTATAATCATCCCACTTATCAAGACTGGCACGATCAATCGGCGACAGCTTCCACCGCTTGAGCGGATCAGTTTCGCGCGAGGCAAAGCGTCTCTTTTGCTCTTCTTGGGTGACGGAAAACCAATATTTGAACAGCTTGATACCGCTGCGCACCAACATGCGTTCAAATTCCGGCGTTTGCCGCATGAATTCCAGGTATTCGGTGGGTGCGCAAAAGTTCATCACTCTCTCAACACCCGCACGATTGTACCACGACCGGTCATATAGAACGATCTCGCCTGCGGTTGGCAGATGTTTGATGTAGCGCTGAAAAAACCACTGGCCCCGTTCTTCGTCCGTGGGTTTGTTCAAGGCAACCACGCGCGCCGCCCGCGGATTGAGGTGTTCTGTGAACCGTTTGATCGTGCCCCCTTTGCCCGCAGCATCCCGCCCCTCGAACAAAAGCACAAATTTCTGATCGGTCTCCTGAACCCAATGCTGAACTTTGAGCAACTCGACCTGCAACGCAGACTTTTCGGTTTCGTAGGTTCGGCGCGCCATCTTGGTTCTATAGGGGTATTCACCGCTTTCAAAACCAAGGATCATGTTGGTTGTGGCCACCTTTAACGCTGTTGTCTTATTGGTACTGGCTGTTGGCACGCTATCTCCTTTTCTTCACACTTTCTCGGATGTCGCGATAAGAATAATCTGTCGCAAGCCAATTTGCCTTGACGTGGATCAACCATGCCCACCAAAGTCAGTTAGCGGTACCTTGCGGCCACAATCACCCCCCCTTGATCCATCCCCACAGACCGCCTATACGACGCCAGTCTGGAATCGCTTTTGCGGACCCGGACCTTTCTGCTGTTTGCAGATCGCAAAACAAGGAATGACGATGCTACCTCCGGTGGGCCACTACGGTGCAGTCCCGAAACACAGACCGAAGCTCTTGGATCGCGCAATAACTTCGTGGAACACCACGAGCATCATAGGAGACGCGTCAGATGAACCTGATCGCAGAGATTGAGGCGGAACAAATCGCCGAACTGGGCAAAGACATCCCAGATTTCCGTGCGGGCGATACCGTCCGTGTCGGTTTTAAAGTAACCGAAGGCACCCGCACCCGTGTGCAGAATTACGAAGGCGTCTGCATCGCCCGTAACAACGGCCATGGTATTGCCGGATCGTTCACCGTCCGCAAAATCAGCTTTGGTGAAGGCGTGGAACGTGTATTCCCGCTGCACTCAACAAACATCGACGAAATCACCGTGGTCCGCCGTGGTCGTGTGCGTCGTGCGAAACTGTATTACCTGCGTGCGCGCCGTGGTAAATCAGCACGTATCGTTGAGAATGCTCACTACAAGAAACCCAAGTCTGACGCGAAAGGATAAGCGCGATGAAAGCCGATACACATCCCGAATATCACACAATCAACGTCAAAATGACCGACGGCACGATTGTGGAAATGAAATCGACATGGGGCAAGGAAGGCGACCAGCTGTCGCTTGATATCGACCCATCCGTGCACCCCGCGTGGACCGGCGGCTCCAGCCGTCTGATGGACACCGGCGGCCGCGTGTCGAAGTTCAAAAACAAATATGCAGGCCTTGGTTTCTGATACCTTTTGCCTTTGCGATAATAATGGCGCAGCCTCAGGCTGCGCCATTTTTCTTTGGTATTTCCGAGGTGACGGGACAGCGCAAATTCGCTCAACTTTTGCCAAACAAGCCACAGTCAGACCAATTATCACAGCCACACACTCTGCTGCATCTTCCCAAATGCAGTTACACCACATATAGTGTCGCACAACAATCACCTGCACAAACCGCAGGGAACAGAGGGACATGGGCATGGCGCATATTATCGTCGTCGGAAACGAAAAAGGTGGGGCGGGCAAATCCACAGTGTCCATGCATTTGGCCACAGCCCTCGCGCGAATGGGCCACAAGGTCAGCGGCCTTGATCTGGACCTGCGCCAGCGCACTTTCGGCCGCTATGTCGAAAACCGTCTCGCATTCGTAAAACAAGCCAGCCTTGATCTGGTCAGCCCGGCCCTGTGCGAACTGCCTGAGGTCGAACCAAGCAGCTTGCGCCCCGGCGAAAACATGTACGATCACCGGCTTAGCGTGGCGGTAACATCGCTTGAACCTTACAACGACTTTATCCTGATTGACTGTCCCGGTTCTCACACCCGGCTCAGCCAGGTCGCGCATTCGCTGGCCGACACGCTGATCACGCCGCTCAACGACAGCTTTATCGACTTTGATCTGCTGGCCCATACCGATGCCTCGGGCGACAAGATCACCGGGCCGTCCGTCTACTCTGAAATGGTGTGGAACGCACGGCAGCTGCGCGCGCAGGCCGGGCTTTCGCCCATTGACTGGATTGTCGTGCGCAACCGCATGGGTGCCCAGCGCATGGTCAACAAGGAAAAGATGGAGCGCGCGATCCAGAACCTCAGTAAACGGATCGGATTCCGCATCGCACCGGGCTTTAACGAACGCGTCATCTTTCGCGAGCTGTTCCCCCGTGGCCTGACCCTGCTGGACCTCAAGGACATCGGCGTCAAACAACTCAACATCTCGAATGTCGCCGCCCGTCAGGAACTCCGCGATATGATCAAGGCCCTGAATTTGCCGGGTGTGACCGCTGATTTCTGAAGGTTTCTGAAGTACGTCCTTGCGAGACAAAAGGAGCTTTCGCACCTTTCGTGCCAGCAGCCTCATTTCCCTTAACTTTATTCTCATGGCCTCCTTGTCGCATAGGGTTTCAACGCCGATATGCAGCTAGAGCGCGGCGCATTGCCCGCTGGAGGTCTTTCTTGGACTACCTGTATATCATGACCGGCCTCGCCGGGCTGTTTTTTGGCGGCGAAGCGCTCGTTAGAGGTAGCGTCAGCATTGCACGGCGGATGTCGATTTCGCCGCTGATCATCGGGTTGACTATCGTTGGCTTCGGAACCTCAACACCCGAACTTCTGGTGTCCGTACAGGCCGCTCTGAAAGGCATTCCTGACATCGCAGTTGGCAACATTATTGGATCAAACATCGCAAATATTTTGCTGATTTTGGGAGTTACTTCCGTGGTCTGGCCGATCAAGGTTGCTGTTGCCACGTTGCGACGCGACACGACATTCATGATCGTATCGGCCTTATTACTGGTGCCGCTATTCGCGTTGGGCGAAATTGGTCGAACAAGTGGTCTGCTGCTGGTGGTCGGGCTGTTATTTTATTTGGTTTGGACGTTCCTGAAGTCGCGACAAGACAAAATTGTAGACGAGAACCCAGCAGGACAATCGTCTGTTACAATATCATTGCTCTGGGTCGCATTCGGCCTTTCAGCGTTGTTGTTTGGAGCGCAGTTTCTGGTCGACGGTGCCGCATCCGTCGCACGTGGTTTTGGCGTGTCCGAGGCATTTATCGGGCTTACGATCGTGGCCGTCGGGACGTCGCTCCCAGAACTTGCTACGTCACTTATCGCGGCATTTCGCCGCCAGTCAGATATCGCAATCGGAAATGTTATCGGTTCGAACATTTTCAACGTGCTGGGTATTCTGGGTGCCACTGCCCTTATCACGCCAATTCCGGTTGCAGCACGGTTCCTGACTTTCGATCTACCCGTCATGATTGCTGTTTCGTTAGGACTGGTTGGTCTGTTGCTGACCCGTCCGCAGATCGGTCGCTCATTGGGTGCACTGATGTTGCTCGGCTACGCCGTTTACGTGGTTGCCGCTCAATAAAGGAAATGTGTTTCTTGTGCGTGGGATCCGGTGCATAAGACTACACTTCGGTGGGCAAAACTCTGCGCCGCCGCAACACCACCATGTTCGATACCGTCAGCGCCCCGATCACAATCCCGCCCCCGATCAAGGCATGGCCGCCCGGGTTTTCCCCAATCACCAGCCATGCCAGCAAAGGGGCCAGCACCGATTCCAGCAGCACCAGCAATCCAACCTCTGCCGACGTGATGTATCTTGGTCCCAACGCCAGCAGCACCGAACTGATCAGAATGAACCCGCCATGCCCCAGCACAAAAGGCACTTGTGACACCGGCACCGACAAAGGTGTTGCAAAGGGCCAGACCACCAGCGCCGCAATCAGATACCCCATCGCGACGCCCGGTACCATCGACGTGCCGCGCACATGCCGCGCCGCCGTCAAAGCGGCGGCAAACATCGCCGACAACGCAAATGCCAACAGGTCCCCAGACAGGCTCGCACCCGACGTTTCACCCGACCCATAGGCGATCACAGCCAACCCCGGAACCACGGCGGCGATGGTAAGCAAAGTGCGTTGACTGAACGGTTCGGCCAGAAAAATGCGGCTGAACCCAGCAGCAAAGACCGGCAATGACGCAATGATGAAGACCACATTGGCCACTGAGGTCAGGCTGACCGCCAACACAAACAAGACGCCGCTGCTGCCGACGCCCAACATATAGATCAGACCGAACCGTCCTGTCGCGAGCATATCCCTGAAAGGCGCGGTTCCAGACGTGGCCAGCAGATAAAGCGCCGTCCCCCCACCCGCCAAAAGCAGCCGCCAAAACGCGATGGTCCATGCGTCCGCATCAATCAACCGCACAAACAACGAATCCGGCACGACAAAAAGGACACCGAAAAATGTGATCAAAAGGCCTTTGGTCTGGTCCGTCATGAAAACATCGGTGACCGTTCTGCGCGTTCAAGTAAAGCGGACAGTTTCCATTGCCGCCAATTTGACCAGCGCCCGGCGCAAAACTTTGCTCTCTTCCGCCGTCAGCGACGTCATCAATGCGGCCTCATATTTTTCCGCAATCCCGCGCAGCTCAATATAGGCGGCCTGCCCGGATGCCGTCAGGGTCAGATGTTCCACCCGCCTGTCATTTTCGTCCCGTTCGCGGCTGACAAAACGGCGCGATACCAGCCCATGGACCGCGCGGCTGATCTTGGTCTTGTGGGTTTTGGCACGCGCACCAATTTCGCTGGCCGTCATGCATCCATAAAGCCCTAGATGAAACAACACCCGCCATTCAGTGCGCAACATGCCATAACGGTCCTTGTACACCTGTTGAAACGCAATCGAACTGGTCTCGGCTGCCTGTGTAAGCAGATAAGGCAGGAATTGCTCCAGTTCGAAATCACTGTTTTTCATCGCGGCACCGCTTGTTAGTTACAAAAACAACTATTACGGATGGGGCAGATTCTGCAAGGGGGCACCTCATGAACCGCCAGACCACACCGAATGACCTGACCCATGCGGCAACGCCAATGGGCACACATCCCGGATATATGCCCGGTTTCGGCAATGATTTCGAAACCGAAGCCCTTCCCGGAGCATTGCCGCAAGGCATGAACTCACCGCAAAAATGCAATTATGGTCTTTACGGCGAACAATTGAGCGGCACGGCCTTCACCGCCCCCAGCCATCAGAACGAACGCACCTGGTGCTACCGCATCCGCCCTTCGGTGAAACACTCGCACCGCTATGAAAAGATCAATCTGCCCTACTGGAAATCCGCGCCCCACATCCCACAGGATGTGATATCGCTGGGCCAATACCGCTGGGATCCGGTGCCCCATACCGACACGCCTCTGACATGGCTGACCGGCATGCGTACCATGACCACAGCCGGTGACGTGAACACCCAGGTTGGCATGGCGAGCCACATCTATCTGGTCACTGACAGCATGGTGGACAGCTATTTCTACTCCGCTGATTCCGAACTGCTGGTGGTCCCGCAAGAAGGGCAGCTTCGCTTCTGTACCGAACTGGGCGTCATCGAATTGGAACCCAAGGAAATCGCAATTATCCCCCGTGGACTACTCTACCGCGTCGAAGTCATCAGCGGGCCGGCACGCGGATTTGTCTGCGAAAACTACGGTCAGAAATTCGAATTGCCGGGCCGCGGCCCCATCGGGGCCAACTGCATGGCCAACCGCCGCGATTTCAAAACTCCGGTGGCAGCGTTTGAAGACCGCGAGGTCCCCTCAACCGTCACCATCAAATGGTGCGGCCAGTTCCACGAAACCAAAATCGGCCACTCGCCCTTGGATGTGGTCGCTTGGCACGGCAATTACTGTCCGGTCAAATACGATCTGCGCACCTATTGCCCGGTCGGCTCGATCCTGTTTGACCACCCCGACCCGTCGATCTTTACCGTCCTGACCGCCGCCTCCGGCGTCCCAGGCACCGCCAACATCGACTTTGTTCTGTTCCGCGAACGCTGGATGGTGGCCGAAGATACCTTCCGCCCGCCATGGTACCACAAGAATGTCATGTCTGAGATGATGGGCAATATTTATGGCCAATACGATGCCAAACCCAAGGGTTTCGTTCCCGGTGGCCTGTCACTGCACAACATGATGCTGCCCCATGGACCTGACAAAAATGCGTTTGATGGTGCGTCAAACGCAGACCTCAAGGCCGAGAAACTGGACAATACCATGTCGTTCATGTTTGAGACGCGGTTCCCCCAACACCTGACTGAATTTGCCGCCAAAGAGGCACCGTTGCAGGATGATTACATCGACTGCTGGAGCGACATAGAAAAGAAATTCGACGGGACCCCCGGCAAAAAGTGAGGGTGCAGGATCCCCGCACCTTACTTAAGGTGGGCGCGTCGCCCACCCTCACAAACAAGGATACCTAGATGACCCTCCTCACTTCTTGGGTGGAAAGCGCCAACAGCGCTGACACTGATTTTCCACTCAACAACTTGCCCTACGGCGTGTTCTCGACCAATTCTCTCGAACCCCGCTGCGGTGTGGCGATTGGCGATATGATCCTCGACATGGCCGCGATGGAGGAAGAGGACCTGATCCTCCTGCATTTCGAGCCAGTCTTCGACGTCCCCTATTGGAACGATGTGATGGATCTTGGCCCCGAAATCTGGGCTAAACTGCGTCACCACCTGACCGAACTGCTGAGCTCAGACAGCCCAGAACAAGCCAAAGTCGCGCCTCATCTGGTACCGATGGAGGAAGCGCGCCTGCATATGCCCATGATGGTCAGCGAGTACACCGATTTTTACGCAGGCCGCCACCACGCCACCAACGTCGGCACGATGTTCCGGGGGGCCGAAAACGCACTGCCGCCAAACTGGCTGCACATCCCAATCGGCTACAATGGCCGCGCCAGTACGGTTGTGGTCTCTGGCAGCGACATCACCCGCCCCAATGGTCAGACCAAAGCACCAGATGCCGAAAACCCCAGCTTTGGTCCCTGCAAACGCCTCGATATTGAACTGGAGATGGGGGCGATTGTCGGCACTTCAACGGACATGGGCCAACCGATCACCGTGGCGCAGGCGGACGAGATGATCTTTGGCTATGTCCTGCTCAACGACTGGTCGGCACGGGACATTCAGGCCTGGGAATATCAGCCGCTCGGCCCCTTTCAGGCCAAGGCATTTGCCACCTCGATCAGCCCCTGGATCGTCACCCGCGCGGCCCTCGAACCCTTCCGCACTTCAACGCCCGAGCGTGAAAAAGACCTGCTGCCTTATCTCCGGGAACCCGGTCCGATGCTCTATGACATCGACCTCAGCGTGATCATCGAACCGGACGGCGGCGCGCAAGAAGTCATCGCACGCACCAACTATAACCAGATGTACTATTCCGCCGCCCAGCAACTGACCCACCACGCCTCCTCTGGTTGCGCCATGAATGCAGGCGACCTTTTGGGCTCCGGCACCATTTCTGGCCCTGAAAAATCACAACGCGGCAGCCTGCTGGAACTCAGCTGGGGCGGCAAGGAACCGATCACCCTGTCCGATGGCTCTACCCGCAGCTTCATCGAAGACGGCGACACCATGATCCTTACCGGTCACGCATCGGGCGAGGGGTACCGCATCGGCTTTGGTGCCTGCGCCGGGAAAATCCTGCCGGCCATAAAGTACCCCTAGATTTCATTGTTCTTCAAATACACACATCCTGCGGTCTGACCGCAAACCGACCTCGAAAGGAAACACGATGGCCAAAGCCTTTGCATCCCAGGGCGACATGACGGAAAAAACCATCACCTTTGACGAGATTGGCCGCGACCTCTGGGCCTTCACCGCCGAAGGCGATCCCAATTCGGGTGTGATCATCGGCGATGACAGCGTGATGATTGTCGAAGCACAGGCAACCCCGCGTCTGGCAAAAAAGGTCATCGACAAGGTCCATTCCATCACCGACAAACCAATCAGCCATGTGGTGCTGACCCATTATCATGCCGTGCGGGTCTTGGGGGCTTCTGCCTACGGTGCCGATCAGATCATCATGGGCGACACCGCCCGCGCCATGGTGGTAGAGCGGGGGCAGGAAGACTGGGACAGCGAATTCCAGCGGTTCCCGCGTCTTTTTGAAGGGCACGAAAGCATCCCCGGCCTGACTTACCCGACCACCACATTCTCTGACAGCATGACAATCTATCTCGGTAACCGCCGTGTCGACCTAATGCACCTTGGCCGCGC
This sequence comes from Sulfitobacter sediminivivens, assembly GCF_042611115.2. Taxonomy (NCBI): domain Bacteria; kingdom Pseudomonadati; phylum Pseudomonadota; class Alphaproteobacteria; order Rhodobacterales; family Roseobacteraceae; genus Sulfitobacter; species Sulfitobacter sediminivivens. Next base: position 67,008 of record NZ_JBHGAR020000010.1, on the reverse strand, counting down.
CCATACGGCAGGCGACATCGTCATCCATGTACCGGACGAAAACGTGATGTTCACCGGCGACATCGTCGAAGATCACTCCGCCTGCTATTGCGGTGACGGGCATTTCAACGACTGGGGTCATACCCTCGACAACATCGCGAGCTTTGACGTGGATGCCATCGCCCCCGGCCGTGGCGGTGCGCTCATCGGCAAAGATGCCGTTGCCCGTGCCATCGACAGCACCCGTGATTTTGTCAGCAGCACTTACGCCCCCGCCGTCCGCGTCGCGGCCCGTGGCGGATCATTGAAAGAAGCATGGGACGCCGTGCGCGCCGCCTGTGACCCAAAATTCGCGGATTATGCGATCTACGAACACTGCCTGCCCTTCAACGTCGCCCGCGCCTACGACGAAGCCCGCGGCATCGACACCCCACGCATCTGGACAGCCCAGCGAGATCTGGACATGTGGGCGGCATTGCAGGGGTGAAAGGAGATTGGCGATTGGTCCGTTGTACGCCAAACGCCACTCCCGCAATACCGACGTAATACCGACACGAAAATCGGAGTACCCCATGGCCTACGACTACGCCCCCTTCCCCTACACCGCCCCCCCCGGATTGAGTGCCCCAGAACCGCGGCATCAGGTGGTGATTGTGGGCGCTGGCCCGATTGGTCTCGCGATGGCGGTGGACCTTGCGACACGTGGCATCAAGTCGGTGGTATTGGATGATAACAACGTGGTGTCCGTGGGGTCCCGCGCGATCTGCTGGGCGAAACGCACGTTGGAAATCTTTGACCGTCTCGGCGTCGGTGAGCGGATGCTGGAAAAAGGTGTCACATGGAAAGTAGGCCGAAACTTCTTTGGCAAGGATGAAGTCTATAACTTCGATCTGCTCCCCGAACCGGGCCATAAATATCCCGCCTTTATCAACCTGCAACAATACTACGTCGAACAATATCTCATTGAACGAGTTCAGGAATTCCCGGATCTGATCGATCTGCGATTCCTGAACAAGGTCACCGACCACGCCGATCACGGCACCCATGTGAGCCTAAAGATAGAAACACCCGATGGCCCCTATTCGCTGGAGGCAGATTGGTACATCGCCTGCGATGGTGCCGCGTCGCCCACCCGCAACCGTTTGAATCTCCCGTTTGAAGGTCAGACGTTTGACGAACATTTTCTGATCGTCGACGTCGAAATGGAGCAGTCCCCCTTTGGCGATCACGACACTCCCGAACGCTGGTTCTGGTTTGCACCGCCCTTCCACCCTGGCCAGTCAGCACTGCTGCATAAACAGCCCGACAACATCTACCGCATCGACTTGCAGCTTGGCCCAGACACCGACCCAAAGACCGAAGCGACCGAGGAAAAGGTTACCCCCCGCCTCAAGGCGATGCTGGGCGACAAACCCTTCCGGCTCGACTGGATGAGCGTCTATAAATTCCGCTGCGCCAAGCTGGATCGCTTTGTCCACAATCGTGTGCTCTTTGTCGGCGACAGCGCCCATGTGGTCAGCCCCTTTGGCGCACGCGGTGGCAATGGCGGCATTCAGGATTTGGACAATCTGGGCTGGAAACTGGCGGCAGTGCTGAACGGTGACGCACCCGCCACGTTGATCGAAACCTACAACGAAGAACGCACACACGGCTCTGCTGAAAACATCCTGCATTCATCACGCGCCACCAATTTCATGACCCCAAAATCCCCGATCGAAGCGCTGTTTCGGGATGAAGTGTTGAACCTTGCCACCACCCATCCCTTTGCGCGTAGGTTGATCAATTCGGGCCGTTTGTCTCGGCCCTGCTCGTTGGCGGGCATGTCATTGCAGACCCCCGGCACTGCGCCGGTTCAACCCGGCGAGGCGCTGATTGATGCGCCCATCAAAGGCCCGAACGGCGACACGTGGCTAATTGCTGAGGCCCAAGGTCAATTTACACTGCTTGGATTTGGGGATGTGAAACTGCCGACCATTCCGGGGATTGCGTCTATCGGGATCAATAGCCGTGCCGGATACCCGTGTTTCGAAGACGTGGAGGGCCATGCAACCCGACGTTACGGACGCAACCACATCTATCTAATACGTCCGGATGGCCACATTTGCGCAGTTTTTGACCGGCCCGATGCCGCGGCTATCACCGCTGCATACACCCAAGCCAGAGGAATTCAATAATGGCCCTTAATGATAAACTTGGAGACAATGGCGATGCCTTTTACAACTGCCTGATGGCGGCGCATGATGGCCTCAGCGAGGCGCAAAGCCACGCTTTGAACGCCCGCCTCGTCCTGATCCTCGCCAACGAAATTGCTGATTTGGACGTCCTGCAAGACCTGATTGGTGAGGCGGCTCAAAACGCAAGGGCCCAATGACGGGTGTCCAAAGACAGCCAGGTTGTTAGACTTATATAGATTCGCGTTGGCCCAAAAATCGTGATCATTTCGGCTTTTGCCCCGACTGCAGAAAATTAATCTTTTGTATTTGAAATCCTGCTTCGCCTGTCGATGGACCGGCTAAACATGGCCGTTTCTCGGGCGCGTCTCAAAATCTGTTGACCCGTAATTATGGGCGACTATCCTCAGAGCGACATTCAACCGCACTCAGATGGCGCTGCCAGCCCATCCAAGGTCCGTTCCAACAGCAGCGGCGGGAACGATCACTGACCTTGTCGCGTTTGTATATATCAACCGCTGTGCAGGCTTTCCATCGCTGTACCCGGCAGAGCGGTGTTCAACTCTGTGCGATGGGCTTGACGCATGCAACGCAGTGTCTGAGTATCGCGCAGCACCCACAAGGGACGCTGAAAAAAGCAGATCAACTGCATCACCTGACGCCACATAACGGCGATTTCCATGACAGCAAAAAACGCTGCCAACGACAACAGAGAGGAAGACCATGAGTTTTTTGACACGGACCGGCAAGCCGCTTCCGCAGGCCATTTTGGATTCTGCTGAGAGTGCGAAAAAAGATCCGGTGAACCGTCGCGAGTTTCTGGCATTGGCCAGTGCCTTTGGTGCGACCGCCGCAACTGCATATTCGATGATCGGAATGGCCAGACCCGCCATGGCCGCCGGCCACAAAGAAGGCGGCACCGTCCGCATGCAGCAAGAAGTACGCGCACTCAAAGATCCACGCACCTATGACTGGTCGCAGATCGCAAACTTCTCCCGCGGCTGGCTGGAATATCTGGCGATTTGGGAGAACGATGGTACGTTCTCACCCGCCCTGCTGGAAAGCTGGGAAATCAACGACGACGCCACTGAATACACATTGAACGTTCGCAAGGGCGTCAAGTGGAACAATGGGACCGATTTCACCGCTGCAGATGTTGCGCGCAACATCGAAGGCTGGTGCGACAAGTCGCTTGAAGGCAACTCAATGGCGGGCCGTTTTGCTACATTGGTAGACGAAGCAACCGGCAAAGCCATCGAAGGATCGATTTCCGTCGTGGATGATCACACCGTCAAGCTGATGTTACCACGTCCAGACATCACATTGATCCCTGGCATGGCAGACTACCCAGCGGCAATCGTGCCCGAAGGCTTCAATGCAGATACAATGCTCGACAATCCTATCGGCACCGGCCCTTACCTGCCCGAGTCTCTTGAGGTTGGCGTAAAAGCTGTGATGGTCAAGAACACCGATCACACATGGTGGGGCACCGAAGTCTATGGCGGCCCATACATCGACCGCCTGGAATACATCGACTACGGCACAGACCCATCTGCATGGATCGCCGCCGCCGAAGCCGAAGAAGTGGACGCTTTCTATTCTATGGAAGGCGAATACATCGACATCATGAGCACGCTGGACGGCTGGAACGAAAACACCATCGCCACTGCTGCGACGATAGTTATCCGTCCAAACCAGGAGGCCGAAATCGACGGCGTCAAACCATACGCTGACAAGCGTGTGCGTCAGGCACTTGCCATGGCTGTCGACAACGCGGTTCTGCTGGAATTGGGTTACGCTGGCCGCGGCTTGGTTGCCGACAACCACCACGTCGGTCCAATGCACCCTGAGTTCGCTGAAATTCCACCGCGCACAGTCGATCCAGTAGCAGCCAAGGCGCTAATGGACGAAGCAGGTATGGGCGATTACGAGCACGAGTTGTTCTCAATCGACGATGCATGGCGCAAAGATACAACTGACGCTGTTGCAGCCCAGTTGCGTGATGCTGGCATCAAGGTAAAGCGGACAATTTTGCCCGGCTCCACTTTCTGGAACGATTGGGTCAAGTACCCGTTCTCATCCACCAACTGGAACGCGCGTCCTTTGGGCGTTCAGATCTGGGCGCTTGCCTATAAGACCGGTGAAGCATGGAACGAAGCGGCGTACTCCAGCCCTGAATTCGATGCCAACCTGGAAAAGGCACTTGCAACGGCTGACGTCGATGCCCGTCGCGAATTGATGGCAATCGGTCAGAAGATGATGCAGGACGACGGGGTTACAATCCAGCCATATTGGCGTTCACTGTACAACCACACCAAAGTTGGTCTGGTAGGTGCAGAGCACCACATCGGCTTTGAATACCATCCTGCACGGATGGCCTGGACCGCCTGATCCGGGAAAATTCTTGAGAAGGGGCCGCGCCAGTCGCGGCCCTTTTTTTATGCAATCACATATGGTTAGACCTGCCGGCCTTGGGGAAAATTGACGGCTTTTGCCAAAAGCGATGGAGCGGCATTATTCTCGGCCAATGCGCTGCGCAACGCCGCGTTCATCATCGAAACCAACGCCGCATCACTGATCTCGACCCGATTTGCCCTGGCAAACCACGCCTCTTCACGGATCAAATCTTCGATCAGCGGATCAATGACGGCACCCCCGCCACCGGGATACCGATAATATCCGACACCACCGATCTTGCCCACGCGCCCTTCGGCAACCATACGCGGCAGTATGGAGCCTTTAGGTTTCGGGCGGCGCACCAACACACGATCAAGACCCAATAGATCCTGTGCTTCGCAAGGGCCCATCGAATATCCCCATGCGGTCAGCGCCTCGTCCAACTCCCATGGGTTTGTGTGGTGCAAAAGCAGATGTTCAGCGGCCCACCAAAAAGCATCCTGCAGCGCCGCGACCATATCCACCTCAGTCATACAGGATCAAGGAACCGCCGCTTGGCGATGAGTGTCAGCAGATCATTGAGCGATGACCGCACCGCCCGGTTCGACGTGTTCACCTGCGCCTCGGCTTTGTTGTAAAGCGGCGTACGCAGTTTGAGCAATTCATTCAACTGGGTCATTGCCGCCGGATTGCCCTGCATCGGTCGCACATCACCCTGGGCGCGCACCCGCTGCATATGCTCAGGCGGGCTGGTCTTGACCCACACCGTATGAAACCGCTCCAACAGGCGTGCATAGGTCGCAGGCTCGGCCACGATGCCCCCTGCAACAGCTAAAATCACCCGGTCGTGCCGGGCGCTGACCCGCTCCAACGCCTCGGCCTCCATCTCGCGGTACCCTTCTTGACCATAAAGCGCCATCACCTCTGCCAAAGGCATGTCGGTTTCCGCCTCGATGTCTTTGTTCAACTCGACAAACGGAATATTCAGCGCTTCGCCCGCCAGTTTGCCAAGGGTCGATTTGCCAGCGCCGCGCAAACCGATCAGACATATCCGGCCCGCCCGCATCACATCCGGGTTCTGTGGGGCCAACAGACTGCGGACCTTTTGTTGTACGTCCAAAGGGGCTTGGCGAAAAAGCGCGACAACCCGTTGCACGTCGTGGTCCATTGGCACGTCCTCAGCCAACAGCGCGCCCACCTTCAGATCAAGCGCCGCCGCGACCCGTTGCAAAAGCAAAATCGAAATATTGCCTTCCCCGGCTTCCAACTGTGCCAGATAGCGGGGTGACACACCGGACAGTTCAGACAGCACACGCCGGGGCATGCCACGCGCCTTGCGCGCCTCTGCAACACGCATCGCAAGCTGTGCGATCAATTCCGCGCCGGGGTCATAGGATGGATCTGTAATAGGCATGGCTTCCAATTCAGGAACAATATTGCAAGTCTAACGTACAAAATGCGCCCAACAACCGCGATTTGCGCAAAAGTTGCACTATTGCGCACGAACCAAGGGTTCGATCACACGGCGCAGCGCGTCTGGCGCGGATTGGCTTTTGAATTGATCTGCGATGGTGAAGACGCATGTAAAGCTGCCCTCGAAACACAACACACCGTTCTGACGCGCCTTCATCCCAAAGGTGATGGATTTATTGCCAAGCCGGGTTGGGTACGTCTCGCACATCAACATGTGGCGCGGGGTGACAGGGCTGAGGAAATCCATATTCAGGTTCACAAACGGCGTTCCGATGTTGCGGTCAAGCTCAAGCTGAAACCAGCCATCTCCGTCAAAATGCGCTTCCCACCAGGCATTGATCGCTTCCAAAGCGAAGGCGGGCAAGCGGCCCGTATAAACAATGCGCGCAGGATCACAGTCACCCCATGTCACATTGATCTGGTGCACGAATGGTTCTTTGCTCATTTAATACGTTTCCACATGATATCGGCCCTCTTCGCGCATCGTGTCGCGCAGCGCAATCCACTGAATGCCCATGCTTTCCGCGATTGAGGTCATGGCGCGTTCCACCCCGTCTTCCATCCCGCGCAGGCCGCAGATGTAAATATAAGTGCGCGGATCACCCAACAATTCGGCAACGGCCTCCTGCTCCGTCACGATCCGATCCTGCACATATTCCTTATCCTGATCGGGCAAACGGCTGAACACCAGATGCTGTTTCAGCACACTTTCAGGAACCTTCTTGAGAGGGCCAAAATAGGGCAGGCTTTTGGGCGTGCGGGCACCAAAGAACATGGTCATGCCACCCGTTGCCCCACTGCGCTGTCGCTGCATGGTAAAGGCACGCATGGGGGCCGACCCGGTGCCCGTACAGATCAACAGAAGATGCGCATCAGATTGACTGGGCATCAGAAACGTCGCGCCGAACGGCCCCGTCACATCTACAGTGGAACCCTGTTCCAGATCACAAAGATAGTTCGACGCCAGCCCTTTGTCCTCACGCTTTACCGTCAACGAAATATTGTGATAGCCGGGCCGCTCGCCATCGCGGGGGCTGGATACGGAATAAAGCCGCGGCAGATGCGCGTTGCCATCCGCATCAACACCCGGTGGAATGATCCCGACCGACTGGCCCTCAAGCACCGGAAACGGCAACCCGCCCGGGTCAAGGATGATATGGCGAACATCATGATCGGGGTCATCGGTCAAGGCGTAATTGCCCTGGACGGTCATCTTGGCAGGCCTGCTCAGATTGTACATGTTGACTGTTGGTTTGCCCGCATTTGCAGGTGCGCGCGCCTTGCCTCCTGCGCCCTTATGCGCTTCGGCCAAGAGTTCTTCGATGGGGTCAGCCGCCTCATCTGTGGCGACCGTTTCGATGTCTTCTTGTTCCGGCAACTCCTCCATCTGGTATTGCTGTTCGAGTGTATAGGGCGTCTCAACCACCCGCCATTCGTCGATTGACCCGGTGGGGCAAACCGGAATGCAATCCATACAAAAGTTGCAGATATCCGCGTTGACCACGACGTTGTTGTCGTCATGCTCAATCGCCTGAATCGGACAGGTGTTCTCGCAGGTGTAGCACCGAATACAGATTTCCGGGTCGATCAGATGTTGTTTGACGGGTTTGTTCATCACAGGCCCTTCGTGTGCGCAGATGGGATCAAACCCCACCTTTCGGAATTTCGGTCAGGTGGGGTTTGGCCCCACCGCGCTGTTCAAGCCATGTGCAATTTCACATACTCAAAATCGCCCGGTTTGTTATCAATCCCTACCTTGGGTGCCGCAATCCATGACGCGTATTGTCCGGCCTCAAAGCAAGGCACCATCAGCGATTGGATAAAGTCACCATCGGCCTTGGTTGGCAACCACTCGTTCCGGCGTTTCTGCCAGTCCTCGGCAGAGATCACATTGCCGTCCGGATCGACAGCCACGGTGCTGAACACACCAATCTGGCGGTGAAACCCTTCATGTGGGAGTTTCAGTTCATATTCGATACCCGCCTTGGCGATCTGCTTGTTCCAACGCCCCACGCCGCCCGCCGCATCACGCACATAGTCGTCGCGCAGGCGCATATTGACTGCCGTAAGCGCTGGCACATCCTCGGTCAAAATTTTCCCATCGACTATCGAGGTCACCGCGTAGGTGTCATTTTGCAGCTTGTGATCATCGTCAATGCGGTGCTCCATATACCGGCCTTTGATGCCAGCGTTGAATGCGTTGGCAGCATTTGTGCTGACTTCCTGGCCAAACAGGTCAAGTGACAGCGTATAATGAAGGTTCAGCTTTTTCTGGATCGTGGGCAGATCGATAACACCCAAATCGCGGATTTTGCCAATGTCATAGGGGTCGGTAATTCCCGCCTTGTTCATCGCTTCAACCGTGGCCTGAATGGTCCGGCCCACACCGGTTTCACCAACAAACATGTGGTGCGCTTCTTCGGTCAGCATAAAGCGGCAGGTGCGCGACAGCGGGTCAAAGCCGGATTGCGCAAGGCTTTCCAACTGCATCTTGCCATCGCGGTCCGTGAAATAGGTGAACATGAAAAAGCTCAGCCAATCCGGCGTTTCCTCATTGAAAGCACCCAACATACGCGGCGCTTCCTCGGAACCGGACGACCGCACCAACAGATCATTCGCTTCTTCACGACCATCACGGCCAAAGTATTTTTGCAGCAAATAGACCATCGCCCAAAGGTGCCGGCCTTCCTCGACGTTCACCTGAAACAGGTTGCGCAGATCATAAAGCGACGGCGCGGTCAGCCCCAGAAAACGCTGCTGCTCAACCGACCCCGGTTCAGTATCCCCTTGGATGACAATCAGACGCTTGAGCATGTTGCGGTATTCGCCCGGCACTTCTTGCCAGGCGGTCTCGCCGACATGTTCGCCCATGGGTATCTTGCGGTCCTCCACAGCTGGTGCCAGCAAAACGCCCCAACGGTATTCGGGCATCTTCACGTAATCAAACTTGGCCCAGCCTTTGGGGTCCACACTCACAGCGGTGCGCAGATAAACCATGCTTTCCTGAAAATTCTGCGGGATCAGATCGTTCCACCAGTTGATGTAACCGGGGTGCCATTTTTCCAGCGCTTTCAGCACTTTTTTATCTTCGCTCAGCCCCACATTGTTCGGGATTTGCGTGTCGTAGCTTACGTTGATCAGGTCCAGCATTTCATCTCTCCTCAAGCACGGGCTGGCGATGCGCCCCCCTTACAATTTCCCTCGCAAGGCAGGCGCATCGCCCCCCTCACCTTTCAGTTCACACACGTTCCATGTTGTATTTGCCGCGCACACCGGTGCCATAACGCTGCAATGCGCCTTCATCACCAACCGCATTGGGGCGTTGAAAAATCCAGTTCTGCCACGCGGTCAACCGGCCGAAAATCCGGGTTTCCATCGTTTCCGGCCCGGCAAACCGCAGGTTCGCCTCCATCCCCGTCATTGCATCAGGGCTAAAGCTGGCGCGCTCTTCCATAAACAGCCGCACCTCATCTTCCCAGTCAATGTCGTCATAGGCATAAGTGACAAGGCCAAGCTCTTCGGCATCCCCGGCTTCCACCGCCTCGCCAATGCTGCATTTGAGTTTTTCAACCTGTTCAGGCGTTCCCAAAAAGCGTGTTTCCAACCGGGTCAGATCATTGCCCATAGGATAGCTACCAAAGTTGCCTTCGCTCAGCGTCACGGCCGCGAGCGGGCGGTTATCCCCATCAAATTCTTCCAGCATCATATAGCTGCGGTCAGCGGCCCACAGCAGCTCTGCCAAAGGCCCGGCAAAACACGATCCATGCTCCACAATCGCGACAAGGCTGCGCGAAGTCATATCGACCCGCTTCATGACCCGCTTCCAATACTGGATCACTTCATTGGCCAGCCAATGATCCGCATTATTCAGCAACAAAGCCTCGTGCGCGATCACAAGTTCCGGGTCGCCCTGTGTCTGAAATTCGATCAGGCCCAGTTCTTTTTCATTGTTGCGCAAATGCAGGATCGCATCGTCCAGTTCGCGCGCAGCCCGCAGCAGCCACGCGTCCGCACCTTGATCCATGAAAAAATCCATGTCGTCAGGCGCGTCTTCGCCCGGCCCTTTGATCATCACTGTGGCACGCCTTGCGTCAGGGTGAAGCGTGACCTCGACAGATGAATAGATCACGCCATCCGCTGTGAAATTCCGCTGGAGCGGGGTCAGTTCAATGCCCGCGCTGACATCTGCCTTGTCCGATGCCGCCGCCATCTCCTTGGCCCGCGCAACAACCGTTTCGTCAAATTTCGAGTTCGGGATAACCTCATCCACCAGCCGCCACTCAACCGCACGCTTGCCCTTCACACCTTCTTCGATAGAACAAAACACATCCGCCAGATCCCGCCGCACTTTGCGCTTGTCGGTCACGCGGGTCAGCCCACCTGTGCCCGGCAAGACCGCCAGCAAAGGCACCTCAGGCAGGGCCACCGATGACGTGCTGTCATCGGTCAGCATCAGGTGATTGCACGCCAGCGCCAGCTCATAACCACCGCCCGCGCAGGCCCCTTTGATCGCGCAAATATAGTTCTGACCGGAATCGGCCAAAGCGGCTTCATAGGTGTTGCGGGTCTCATTGGTAAATTTGCAAAAATTGACCTTATGCGCATGAGCAGCGCCGCCCAGCATGCGGATATTGGCCCCCGCGCAGAACACCTTGTCCTTGGCTGATTGCATCACCACGACCTTTACCTCGGGGTGTTCAAACCTCATTCGCTGCACCACATCGGCCAGTTCTATATCGACGCCAAGGTCATAGCTGTTCAGCTTCAGATCATAGCCATCAAACAGCCCTCCCTTTTCGTCAACATCCATAAAAAGATTGGCGACCGGGCCGTCATACGTCACCTTCCAATGCCGATACTTGGATGGGTCGGTCTGAAAGTCGATGATCTTGGTCATGGCGCGTCCTTTGGCGGATGATGCTGGCTTTGATGTATTATAATTCATTTATCCAGGGCGAACAGGTGGGCAATTCTAGATATTTCACCGAATATTTGCACTATATAGCAACATTTATCGCTCTATGCGGTTTTCAGTCTCTCTGACCCATGCCTGCGCATCCCCCACAGTCAGCCCCAGAATCGCACGGTCATTCGGGCAGCGCGCCAGATGCGCTTGCACCATATTGCACAAACGCCACGCTGCTTGTGGGCGGTCCATCCGCAGCTTTAGCCGCGCATTCGCCAGTTGAATCAATGCCTGCACCATATCGCGTTCCGCAGTGCCGTCTTGCGTCTGCATCCAAACGGCTTCAAGCACCTCATGGCATTCCCAGAAATATCCGGCGTTCAGATACGCAAGGCCTGTTGTCCAGGCTGTGGTATGGTGCAATTGCGCGGCCGGGATTTCAGATGTCACAGTCTGTTTGATCTGATCAAACCAGTCTTCGGGATGGCGCGCGTTCTTGCCCGGGACATAGGCGTGGGTTGGCACCGCGATGCCGTGCGGCAGATCAGCCAACGCGCACATCTGCCTGCTCAATTCGTCCCAGACGGTTGCAAAACTCGAAAATTGCAGCGTCTGTTTCGGCTGGATATTCAAGGTGCGGGGCATGCCCACAGTTGTCCAGAACAAGCGCCTCGAACGGGGAATAGATCCGCGTGTCGATCTCATCAATCTGGGCCAATGTGCCGTAAGGGTCATCGCGGCCCTGAACGGCCAGCACCGGGATGCGCCAGTGATCAATGACATCGGCCACATTCCATTCGGCAAAGTCGGGGTCCATCCACGCATCGTGCCAGCCCCAGAAAGCCACATCAGGGTTCGCGTGATATGGTGCCAACCGCGTCTTGAGGTCCCCGGTCTGATAGGTTCTTCCGGCGGCCGCAATTGTGGCCAATCCGGTTGGTTCGGTAAAGAAATGGGGTGCGATCAGGATCAACCCCCGCACCCGCATATCCGATACCGACCCCGCATAAATCGCAGCGATGGTGCCCCCATCGGAATGCCCGATCAGGATCGTCTGTTGCACACCCAGTTCATCCAGAACGCCACCTAGGACCTCGGTCGCCTCGCGCGTCTGATAGTCAAGCGGTCGCGGTAGATCGGTACTGTCAGATGCACCATACCCCGCCCGCGAATACGCCAGAACCCCAAGACCTGTTGCGGCAACCAAACGTTTCGGCAGGTCGCGCCAAAGGGCCACGGAACCCAATCCCTCGTGTAACAGCACCAGCGTCATAGCTTTGTCAGGCGGCGGCCCCCAGCAGGCATATTCCAGCGTTTTTCCACCCGCGATCAGCCGTGCGTCCTGTTCATTTGTCCAGGCGGCTGTCATGTCCTGTCGCTCCTAAGCTTGAACCGTTGAATTTTACCTGTTGCCGTTTTGGGCAGGTCTTCGACCACTTCAATCCAGCGGGGGTATTTCCATTTTCCGACCTGGGTTTGGACATGGCTCTTCAACTCGGCCAGCAATGCGTCATTTGCCTCGCCCGATTGCAGCACCACAAAGGCTTTTGGTTTGTCCAACCCGTTTTCATCCTGAGCGGCGACAACTGCGGCTTCCAAGACCTGCGGATGGCTGATCAACGCACCTTCGACTTCAAACGGGGACACCCAAATGCCCGAGACCTTGAACATGTCGTCCGTCCGTCCGCAATAGATATAGCGCCCGTCTGCGCGGCGTTCGTATTTGTCACCGGTCCGCGTCCAGACACCCTCAAACGTGCTGCGGCTTTTGTCGCGCTGGTTCCAATAGCCTGTGGCGGCAGAATGCCCGTTTACCAGCAACTCCCCCAGTTCGCCCACACCCACCTCTGCGCCCGCCTCATCCACCAGCCGCAACTCATACCCCGGCACCGCAATGCCGGACGTGCCATAAACGATGTTGCCCGGCGCGTTGCTCAAGAAAATATGCAGCATCTCAGTTGATCCGACGCCGTCCATGATGCCCACACCCATATGCGCTTCCCACCGTTTGCCAATATCTTCGGGCAAGGCTTCGCCTGCGGAAATACACGTCCGAAGCGGTACATTCGGGGCACCCGTTTTGTCCATGTGTGCCACCATGGCGGCATAAAGCGTCGGCACGCCGCAAAAAATCGTCGGCTGATGTGCCGTAATCGTATCGATCATGCCCTGTGGCGTCGGCCTGCCTGTGAACAGGACAGAGGTTGCACCGACAGACAGAGGGAATGTCATCTCATTGCCCAAACCATAGGCGAAAAAGAACTTGGCGGCAGACAGGACGAGGTCATCTTCGGCAATCTGCAACACCTGCGCGCCGTAGGTATCGGCAGTGGCCTTAAGCGCGGAATGAACATGCGCCACACCTTTTGGTTGCCCGGTTGAACCAGATGAATAAAGCCAGAATGCCACCTCATCCGCACTGACAGGCAGCGTGGCTTGCGGCGCAGCGCCTTTCAGAAAGGCGTCATACCGTGTGCCCCCCTGCGCGGCATCGCCGATCACAACGACATGCCGCAGATAAGGATTATCTGTCAGAGCGGGTGCAATCACCTCCCATAGCGGCGCCGAGACAAACAGAATGGCCGCCCGGCAATCGCGCAGGATCACATCATAGACCGGTGTGCCCAGCAACGTGTTCAGCGGCACAGGAACCACACCGGCCTTGATCGCGCCCCAAAACACCTGCGGAAATTCGATCTGATCAAGCACCAGCATCGCTGCGCGTTCTTCTGGGCGAATACCGGCTTGGGTCAGCGCACCTGCAACAATCGCGGCCCCTTGTGCCATTTCGCCATAGCTCAGCGACCGGCCTGTCTCAGCCTCCAGATACGCGCTTTTGTCAGCGCGCCCTTCGTCCAGATGACGGTCGACAAAAAACGTTACCGCGTTGGCTTTGACTGACAGCATATGGTCCCCCTTGAATAGGCATTCTGCATTATGCCGCGCAATTCGCAAATCATCTGCGAAGTTACGGCACTTTAATGCATAACGGAGATGCGCGCGGGCGTCGTCGGATCATAAAGCACTTCAATCAGATCTGCCCGGCGTTCCAACAATTTTGCAAAGTTAATATTGCCTTTTGCTGTCGCTTCGCCAGCAGCCATTGACGGGGGATCAGTTAAGATCAAGGCGCAGGTCACCCGCGTTGCACTGCCCGTCGCTTTTGCTGCAAGGGTGGTCAGGCGCTCTGCAAGCTCTGCGTTCAATGCGTCACAGTGCATCACCCCATCCGCTTCTTTCGCATCCCAGCCCTGCGCTGCGATTGCGGCCCGGTTTGGCACAATCAACGCGCCCAGCGCCGCGCGTCCCTGCCCGGTGATCACGACATCCTGCGCAAAGGGGGCAAGCACCGCCAACAACGCCAGCCGCAGATTGGCGGCCTGAACCCAGGTGCCTGTCGCCAGTTTAAAATCCTCATCAAGCCGACCGTCGAAATGCAGGCCTTTATTGACGTCATCAGCATCAACAAAGCGCATTGCGTCACCCGTCCCAAAGAACCCTTCATCATCAAAAGCTTTCCGCGTCCGGGCCGTGTCATTCAAATACCCGGGCGTGACATTTTCCCCTTTAACGCGCACTTCGCAACGTCCTTGCGCATCCGGTACCAGTTTGAGCGTCACACCGGGCATCGGCACACCCACGATCCCGGCCCCTTTTGCATGGGCGTGGTTGATCAGCGCCGCAGGCGCGGTTTCGGTCAGGCCCCATGACGTGGTGATCAACGGCAACTGCCCGCAGGTGTCCAGTGCCAGCCGTTCAAGCGCCGCCCAGGTGTCCTGAGACAATGACGCGCCAGCATAAAAAATCATATCAAGATCGGCAAAGTATATATCGCGCAATGCCTTTTCGCGCTCCAATGCTGTGACCAGCTGCGTAAATCCGACAGGCACATTAAAGCTGATCGTGGCCGATTTTTGGCCAAGATTTTCAAGCGTCAGGTCGAACAAGCCCGGCGCAGGTTTTCCAGCGTCGATATAAAGGCTGCCGCCGTTGGCCAGCATCAGGTTGAAATTATGTGATCCGCCAAAAACATGGTTCCACGGCAACCAATCCACAATGCAGGGCGGGCGCGTTTGAACAAAGGGCAGACAGGCGGCAATCTGGGCCTGATTGGTCGTCATCATCCCCATCGTCGTCAGCACCCCCTTGGGGTCCGAGGTTGAACCGGACGTCAGCAGGATTTTGGTCAGCGTATTGGAAGCAATCGCCTGAAATGCCGAACCAATGTCAGCGCTGATGGGGCGCAGAAACTGCGCAAAATCCGTTGCACCACTGTCGCCGGGCGTTGAACTCAGCACTTCAACCCCGTCGAAAACTTCCAACGCCAATGCGCCCGCATATTGTGCGGAATCGTCGGCAAACACCATCCCCGGCTGGACCAGACGCGCGGCATATTCCAACCGTGGATGCGCCGCAGGGATCAAGCTGTATTGCTCGGCCACCGGGGCAGTGGGTATGCCGACATACTGCGCTGCAAGGGTCAGCAACCCGTGATCAATGCCATTTCCCGACAAAATCATGATGGGCCGATCAGGCCCCAGATCGCGCGAGATAAGATGCCCCGCGATCGCCTGCACATTTGCAAGCGCCTCACCATATCGGACCTCCCGCCAGCCTTTGCCAGACCGTTCCGCCAGAAACACCCGGTCCGGGGCGATTTCTGCCCAATGATGTAACCAGTCGCCACTGCACCGCGCAACCGGCCCCATTGCATAGGCGGACCGGAGCAGGATCGTGCCATCAGCCCGGTCTTCGCGCAGCACGTTATGTGGTTTCAGGTTGAGATGTGCCGTCATATCAAACCTCTCATTGTGTTATCTGAAGGTCGGTGGCCGCTTCTCCAGAAACGCCGCCAGACCTTCCAGTGCATCCGGGCTGGTCTGCGCCAGAGCGGCACAAAGGCTCTCGGTGAATAACCCGTCGGCGCGGGACATGTCATCAATGCGGCCAATCGCCTGGATCATCATGTAGTTGGCCAAAGGCGCATTGCCTGCAATCTGTGCTGCAATCTTGCGCGCCATCGGCAGCGCTTCGTCCGCACCAACGGCGTAATGAGCAAGCCCCAGTGCAACCGCATCGTCGGTACCGTACTTGCGACCGGTCAACATCATCTCGATCATCCGGTCCGCGCCAAGGATGCGCCCGACCCGTACCGTGGCACCACCTCCCACAAAAATCCCACGCCGCCCCTCGGGCAGCTGAAAGATGCAGTCAGGTTCGGCAATGCGCACATGGGTCGCTGTGGTCAGTTCAAGCCCACCACCGATCACCGCGCCAAACAGCGCCGATACCACAGGCAGTCCAGACAATTGAATGCGGTCCATTACCGCCTGCCACCCCCGCGAATGTTGCAATGTCCCTTCCGCATCGCGGGCCTGATGCTCGCTCAGGTCCAGCCCGGCGCAATAATGCCCACCGGACCCCACCAGTATAGCAACGCGAACGTCCTTGGGTGGATTGGCAAAAAATGAATCAAGCTCAGCCAGCAACTGATCGTTCATCGCGTTGCGTTTGTCAGGCCGGTTCATGGTCAGCGTGGCAACCGCACCATCAATGTCAATTTTCAATGCGCCGTCAGACATGCTGCTACTCCGGCAACAGGAACAAGGTGATTGCAGGGAACAGGACAAGGATGATGACCCGCACGATGTCAGACCCGACAAACCACATTACCGCCTTGTAGGTTTCCGTCATGGGTGTTTGGCGGTCCATGGAATTGATGATGAACAGGTTCATCCCAACCGGCGGCGTGATCAACCCCACCTCGACCACGATCAGCACCAGTATACCAAACCAGATCGCCAGATGTTCGGGCGTCATGCCAAAATCCATCGCCGATATGACCGGGAAAAAGATCGGCACGGTCAGCAGAATCATCGAAAGGCTGTCCATCAGACATCCGAATATCAGATAAAAAATCAGGATCATCGACATGACAAGCAGCGGGCTGAACCCTTGCGTCACAACCCAATCGGCCATGAACTGCGGCACGCCAGACAGCGCCAGAAAACCGTTATAGAACGCCGCCCCCAACACAATGAAAAAGATCATCGCAGTGGTGCGCGCTGTGCCAAGCAGGCTGTCGCGCAAGATACTCCAGTTCAGGCTGCCAGACACCAGCGCCACCAACCCGGTGCCGGCGGCCCCAATGGCAGACCCTTCGGTTGGGGTGAACCAGCCCAGATAGATACCACCCACCACTATAAAGAAAATCACCAAGACGGGCCAGGTATTGGCCAGCGCCTTGAACCGTTCGCCCATGGGGACAGCAGGCCGCGTCCCCGCCGACTTTGGATTCAAGCGCACATAGATCGAGATAGTGATGATGTATCCGATGGCCGCCAGGATGCCCGGAATGAAAGCAGCCAGAAACAGCTTGGCAATATTCTGTTCCGTCAGGATCGCATAGATCACCAGGATCACCGAAGGCGGGATAAGAATACCCAGCGTGCCGCCAGCCGCCAATGTGGCAGTCGAGAAACCACCGGAATACCCATATCGCTTCAGCTCAGGCAACGCGACCTTGGACATGGTTGCGGCGGTGGCCAGTGACGACCCACAGATCGCACCAAAGCCTGCACAGGCCCCAACAGCCGCCATAGCGACTCCACCCCGCCTGTGGCCAAGAAAGCTTTCTGCGGCCTTGAACAGGGCCTGTGACATGCCTGACAGCGTTGCAAATTGTCCCATCAACAAAAACATCGGAATGATGCTGAGCGAATAGCTGGAAAAGGTCGTGTAAGTCTCTGACTTCATCTTCGCCAACAGCGGGGTCGGATTGCCACCCATCGCCATAAACCAGCCACCAAAACCACACAGCAGCATCGCCAGCCCGATCGGCGCACGCAAAAACACCATGATCAGCAGAATGGGGAACGACCAGAAGCCCAGTTCAAGATTGCTCATCTCAATGGCCCCCATGCTCGGACGGCAGGATACTGCGGCCCATCACCGCCTCCCCCAGACGCATCGCGGCGCAATAGACCGCCGTGACACAGGCCACGAGGCCCGCAGCAAAACTAAAGGCGTAGGCCCACCAGACCGGGAACTGCAAAAAGAACGTTGTCTGACCATTTCGGATATAGCGTTCCATCCCGCCAAACAATTGATTGACGATCAGCAATATCACCGCGGCCAGAACGATTTCCCAAAACGCGGCGATCCAGCGATTTGCACGGGGCGGCAGGAAAGAAGTGAAGATGTCGACAGTCGCGTGCGCCCCATAAAGCTGACAGATCGGCAGGAACGAGAAAATCGCAAAGGCAACACCGGCCTCCAGCAATTCATAGTTGCCGTTGATTTCCCCCACGCCCAGATCCAGCAGCCACTGCGCCAACCCGGTCAGATTCTGCTGAAAGAAGTCACCATGCATGAGCTTGTTAAGCGACCGGCCAATGATCGAAAAGGTCGTCATCACGATCAAAACGATCAGCACAAGCCCCCCGGCCAAAGCGGTGACGCGGGCAAGGGTCTGGATCAACCTGTGCATGTGAAGTCTCGCATAATAGTGATAAAAAATCTGCGGCAGGAGGCCCTGCCGCAGATCATGGTCATGTCGTTGAACCGGTTACTTGTCGTAAGCGTCCATCAGCATCCGCGCCTCGTCGATCAGCGCCTGACCGTCGATGCCTTTGGTCTGCATATCCGCAATCCATTCGTCATAGATCGGCTGTGCCGCGTCTTTCCAGACCTGCGTTTCCTCGGCATTCAGGGTCACGATGTTGTTGCCACGGTCCGCTGCCAACTTGCGCGCAGGACCATCAGAATCTTCCTGCGTGCCACCGGCAAAGATCGAAAATTCCAGACCTGAATTGTCATCGATGACCTTTTGCAGATCCGCAGGCATGCTGTCGTATTTGTCTTTGTTCATCGCCAGAACAAAGGTCAGTACGTAAAGCGCGTTACCAGTGAATTCGGTGTGGTTGCTGACCAGTTCCGGCACTTTCAACGCGGCGGTCACTTCCCATGGAATGGTGGTGCCGTCGATCACACCTTTTGACAGACCCTCAGGGATCGCCGGAACCGGCATGCCGATGGGTGTAGCACCGGTGATTTCCAGCAAACGGTTCGCAAGCCGCGATCCACCACGGATTTTCAGACCCTGCATGTCGGCAGGTGTGCGTACTTCCTTGTTGGTGTGGATCAGGCCCGGACCGTGCACCCATGTACCCAGGATGTGCACATCCTTGAACTCGGTGTCTTTCATGTGTTTTTCAAACATCTGCCAGTAGGCAGAAGATGCCGCGCGGGCATTTGTCATCATGAATGGCAGCTCAAACACCTCGGTGCTTGGATACCTGCCGGGCGTATAGCCCACAACGGTCCACACGATGTCTGCAACACCATCAATCGCCTGATCCATCAGCTCGGGTGGGGTTCCGCCCAATTGCATGGAAGGATAACGCTCAACCTTGATGCGCCCTTCACTGTCGGCCTCAACCTTGTCAGCCCAGACATCCAGCACCAACTTGGGCACGTTGGCTTGTGGTGGCAGAAATTGGTGCAGGCGCAGTGTCACGTCCTGTGCCAGTGCCGGCGCTGCACCTAGGCCCATTGCAAGTGCGGCCGCACCCGCCAGACCCAAAAACGCTTTGCGTGTCATTTTCATTGTATTCTCCCTTTATTCGGCATGCGACAGTCGCTGAGGCACTTTCCGACGTTTCGTCTTTTTTTCCTGACGCTAAGCGACTGACTGTTTTTTGTCACCACTCATTTTGAACATAGCCATTATGAACCGCGGCGACGCCATACTCACGTCTGAGAGCCGCATCAAGCGCAGTTGTGTTTGTAACTATCAAGGCCAAACCGGCCTTCAATGTCGCAATTTTCAAGCCTTAAGCATCTGAAATTGCCATGGCGCAATCGGGTGAAAATGTGGTGGCGTTACCTGGATTTGAACCAGGGACCTAACGATTATGAGTCGTTCGCTCTAACCAACTGAGCTATAACGCCATCGGCGCGTGGACTATGCCAGTGCCGGGGTGCCGTCAAGGGCCAAATCCCAACCCGACACAATGATCATCGCCGCGCCAACAATTATTCTGAGTGTTCCCCAACGCGCTACTAGTGCGCTGGCGCTGTCACAGCATCCAGCAGGCTGCGCCCCCCGTCGATCACGATGATCTCTCCGGTCATAAAGCCTGAACTTTCAGCGGCCATAAACTGCACCGCATGGCACAGCTCATTCGGGGCGGCAATCCTGCCCAACGGCGTGTGTTTGCGGATGTCATCACGCCACTCCCGGTTGTCCGCCACAGATTCTCTCAATGACGTGCTCATCACCGATCCAAACGAAATGGCGTTCACCCTGATCCTGTGAGGTGCCAAAGACAGGGCCATAGACCGGGTCATTTGCTGCACCGCTGCCGACGCAATGGAATAGCCCATCAATTCAGGCTGGATCTGACGCGCGGCGATGGAACTTAGGTTGATGATGGAGCCAATTTGCCCTTCAGGCTGATCCGCTGTCCGCTTCATCATCCGTTTGGCCACCATTTGTGACAGCTGCAAGGCTGTCATCAAATTCTGCTCTAGCAAAGTCGCAACCGAAGTGTCTTCCACATCCAAGGCGTCTGTCACCAACAGCAGTCGGGAGGCGTTGACCAGAATATCAACCTCCTCAAAGGCATCTATCGTCGCGGACAGCAGGTTCGCAAGCGTCAGCCGCTGGCGCAGATCGCCTGAAAAGGTCCGTATGTTTCCATCCTCGGGTTCATCCCCCAAGGCTTCCATCAGCTTCTTTTCATCGGAATCCGCGCACATCACATTTGCGCCCTGATCCGCCAGATGCCGTGCAATCGCAAGGCCGATGCCTGCTGCGGCACCCGTTACGATTGCCGTTTTGCCAGTGATCGAAAAAGACATCCTTGATCCTTTCGGGAGATGTTACCGCCGTGCCCGCGTTGGCCGGGCAGCATGAAAGAGCTTAAAGCGCGCGTCGCCGCCCAACTCTTCTACAAACGAAAACCGTTTATTCAACTCGGCTTCATAAGGTAAATGACGGTTTGCCACCATCCATAGATCGCCATGACCTGACAAAATCCGCGCCGCAGTGGCCACAAAGGCCTGTCCAATCCGTGGTTCCGCCGCCCTGCCCGTGTGAAACGGCGGATTCATCACAACCGCATCCATTCGGTGCGGCGGTTCCCATGTTACCGCGTCATCCCAGTAAAACCGCGCACGCTGATCCGTCACGTTATGGCGTGCGCATTCCAGTGCCATATGACCAGCCTCAACCAGATGCAGCGTCTGAACCTTTGGTCGCGACAGGATATGCGCCGACAAAAATCCCCAACCCGCCCCAAGATCGGCAACCTCGCCCGACAACTTTTCCGGCAACGCCTCAACCAGCAAGGCAGAGGCCAGATCAACACCATCCGCTGAAAACACGCCCGGTGCCGTCCAAAAACCGCCTTCTGTCTGCGAAGGGCCTGCGACCCAATCCGCAAAAAAATCGGCTGCAGGGGCGGTGATCCAGAACATCTTGCCATGTGCTTTGGATACCGGACCTTTTACCGTCACGCGCGCCCGCATTTCACGCAGGATCGAATCTGCGCCATCGGTTTTCTGACCGTCAATCACAACCACGCCGTCACTGACGGCACATGCCTCAGCAATCAACGCCCGCGCTTCGACTTTGGAGCGCGGCAGGCAGACAATTGCGGCGGCGTACCGGTCTTTGGTGCTGTGGGCAACATCGTACCCCCGCGCGGCCCAGGCATCAAAATATGGCTTGAAATCATGGATGATCAGGCATCGCTCTACTGGCAGCCCCTCCAGATCTGCATCCACGGGCGGCTGAAAAACTGCGATCCGCCCTTCGTCCGGCAGGTCAAGCCCGCCCCCGTTCAGCGCCAGCTGCATGCGCGCATCAATCACGCGCTATTCTTCTTTTTCCATGGTGCATTGCAGCGGATGCTGATGACGCCGGGCAAAATCCATCACCTGCGCCACCTTGGTTTCTGCGATCTCGTGGCTGAACACACCAACCACGGCCAGACCCTTTTTGTGGACCGTCAGCATAATTTCAAACGCCTGCGCGTGGTTAAGACCAAAAAACCGCTCCAACACATGCACGACAAATTCCATCGGCGTGAAATCGTCATTCAGCAGCATCACCTTATACAGCGGCGGCCGCTTGGTCTTGGGCTTTGTCTTGGTCAAAAGATCGGTCTGATCTTCGTCGCGGGGACCTTGTGCCATCATGTAGTCGTCAAGGCGCATTTCTGCTCCTGATCTGGAAATGGGTTATATGTGAGTCGCTTGGACGTCTATATAACCTGCTTACGGATTTAGAAAAGAGGCAGTACACAAGATGACGCGGCCCCTGACCACCATAGGTTTCGATGCGGACGACACGCTGTGGCATAATGAACGGTTCTTTGCGCTGACGCAGGACCACTTTGCCGAGTTGCTTTCTGATCATACCGACAAGGACCATCTGATGGAACGTCTGCTTGCGTCAGAGCGGCGCAATTTGCCCCATTATGGGTTTGGAATCAAAGGCTTCACGCTTTCCATGATTGAAACAGCCATTGATGTCACCGAGGGCCGCGTGCCCGCCACAGTGATTGCACAGGTGCTGGCTGCGGGGCGTGAAATGTTGTCCCATCCCATAGAATTGCTGCCCCATGTCCAATCAACACTCGATGCGCTCAAAGACGATTACCAACTTGTCCTGATCACCAAGGGCGACCTGATGGATCAGGAACGCAAAGTGGCCCAGTCGGACCTGCGCGATGTATTTGATGCCATTGAAATCGTCTCACAAAAGACCGCTGTGGAGTATTCAGAGATATTCGCGCGGCACGGTCATGGGGCGCAGCGCGGGCTGATGGTGGGCAATTCAATGGCGTCTGATGTGCTCCCGATGATTGCCGCAGGCGGATGGGGCGTGTTTGTGCCACATGGTCTGACTTGGGCGATCGAACATAGGGAGGCACCCGACAATCATGCGAGATTTGCAGAGATCAAAAATCTGGGCGCGTTGACGGGTCTGATTGCCGCGATTCAGGAGGGTCGGCACAGCGATTGAATTGGGGCGCTGACCGCCCCAATGCTGCCATATTCCCGCCACATTGGCCCCCATTGTGCATGCGCTGGCAATACCCCCAACATCTGGATGTCCCACATTAATTTTTTTACCTAATTGCCTTGATTCAAAGGGTTTATCGAAAAAGCGTCTTATGTTAGCCTGTAAACAATCAAAAATATGGCCAGTCGAAAAAATCGGCGGTCTGAGGCAGTAAAAGGCAGATTATAATGAAGGTGCGGCGCATTCAGCCGGCCCGTTTTGGGCTATTTTTCATTGCGGCATTTTGGCTTTTGGTAGTGGTCCCGCTGAGCGCGATGGCAGCGCCCTATGCTGCTTATGTCATCGACGCCCGGACGGGTAAGGTGATCCATTCGCGCAATGCCGACACCCGGTTGCACCCCGCCTCGCTGACCAAGATGATGACCCTCTATATCGCGTTTGAGGCGATTGAGCGGGGCCAGATTTCTCTGGATAGCAAAGTCACCATTTCCAAGAATGCCGCGTCAGAACCGCCCAGCAAGCTGGGTCTGCGCCCAGGTCAAAAGATCGCGCTGCGCTATCTCATCCGTGCTGCTGCGGTGAAATCCGCCAACGATGCGGCCACCGCTATCGGCGAAGCGATCGAAGGGTCCGAGGCCAAGTTTGCCCGCCGGATGAACCGGACAGCCAAAGCGCTCGGAATGACACGCACCACATTTAAGAACGCCCATGGCCTGACCGAGGCCGGACACCTTTCTACCGCGCATGACATGACCATCATGGGGCGGCATCTGCTTTATGATTACCCTGAGTATTACAACCTTTTTTCGCGCATCACGGCTGACGCCGGCATGCGCAAGGTGTCGCACACGAACCGCCGTTTTCTTGCATCCTACAAAGGTGCCGATGGCATCAAAACCGGCTACACCCGCGCGGCTGGCTTTAACCTGACCGCCTCTGCTGAACGTGGCAGTGAACGTATCATCGTTACCGTCTTTGGGGGCCAGACAACCGCATCACGCAATGCCAAGGTGGCCGAACTGATGGACATGGGTTTCCGCCGCGCACCCTCACGCGCGCCCCTGCGCAAACCAAACGCGCCCGTGTATGCCGATGTCGAAAACACACCGAGTGTCGCACCGGGGTCAACAGTGGGCGGCGCGGGAAAAACCATTCGTCTTGTTGGGGCGGTGAAGACCTCCAAGCGGCCCCAGATCCGGCCAGTGCAAGAGCAGGTTGTGGTCGTGGCCACCGCCGAACAACCCAATGCAACCAGCACCATTTTAGATGCCGACATCACCGCAGCCCTGCGTGAGGCGGTCGAGACTCCCGCCCCTGATGTCCCTGTTACATTGGCATCGGCCACCCCCACAGTTAGACCAGCAATAAGGCCCAAAACATCCGCCCCAGTGCGCGCCCAGACGAAAGCCGTCGAACAAGAGATCGTGACCCGTGTCTCTACATCTGGCGGGCGGCATTGGGGCGTAAACGTGGGCCGCTATCCCAGTCGGTTTGCCGCTGAAAAAGTGCTGTTGAAAACCGCATTGACCGAAATGGCAACACTGGATGGCTCCTTGCGCAAAGTTGTCCGCAGGCCGCAGGGATTTGACGCGAATTTCCTTGGCATGACCCGGGAAGGCGCTGATCAGGCGTGCCGCCGCTTGGCCGCACGCAATGTGAGTTGTTTCATGATCGGGCCGGAATGATCAGACTCCATTAACCGAGAGTCCCCTCGCGCCTGATCCAGCGCACGAAATCTTTGAGCACGGGACGCATCACGCCAGGCCGCGTGACGATATGATAGCCCATCTCGGGCCGATCCTCAGTCTCAATGACACGCAACCGGCCCGCAGCAATGTCGCGCTCAACAAAGGCCCGCACCGTCACCGCGACTCCCTGACCATCGCGCGCGCCATCCAGTAACAAATTGCCCGGCACTTGAGTAAGACCAAGCCCGAATTTCAGCTTCACTCCTTGCTGAGCCAACCATCGCGTCGCCTCAGATGTACAGAATTCTTCGAGCCATGGCATGTCTGTCAGGTCCTCCGCGCGCGGTAACTCGCCCTCCCCCACAAGCGAAGGAGCCGCAACAACAACCATCGGTGATCTGAGCAACATCTCTGAATCCAACCCCGGCCAATCGCCCGCGCCATAGCGGATCGCCAGATCAATGCCGTTCGAAGACAAGGTCACGACCTCAGGCGTGGGATCCAGCATCAAATCGACCTGTGGGTGCAGATCGCGAAACTTGGGCAGACGCGGCATCAACCATGACGCGGCAAAGGTCGGTGTTGTTGAAACATGCAATGGCCGTTCATCACGCGCCCCGGTGATCAGGCGCACCGTGTCGATCATGCCGCCAAAACTGTTGTGCAGCGTATTGGCCATTTGTTCGCCCTCTGCGGTCAGGGTCATCGACCTTCCGTCGCGGTTCAGCAATGCCACATCCAGATGCGCCTCAAGGCTGCGCAATTGCTGACTGATCGCTGCATGGCTCACTCCCAGCGCGTCACCTGCCGCTACGACGCTGCCGGTTTCAGCAAAGGCCGCAAAGGATCGCAAGGCCGTCAAAGGCGGAAGGTCGCGCCAATCCATATTAAACCCTATCTTACATGATTAGAATTACAATGACTCGCAGATTTACGCATTTCCTGCAATTTATAAAGGGCAAACTTTGGGACAAGAGGAAATGTCATGTTAAACATTTACGCACAAACTTTAATGACGGCGACACGAACCGGCTGTGTCCGCCTGCGGGACATGCCGCGAAAAACACCCGCAAAACGCCTCAATTGGTTCGCTGGTCGCAAGACCCGCTGCATTGATCCGGCCAAATTGTGAGCACGGTTATGACACCCACCCGCGCGTTGATCCTTGTGGACATCCAGAACGATTATTTCGCGGGCGGGCTTTGGCCCGTCGAGAACATGGACCGCGTTGCCGATGCCGCCGCGAACGTCTTGGATGCGGCACGCAAAGCGGGCGATCTGGTCATTCATATCCGTCATGAAGCCACCAGCGACGCAGCCCCGTTTTTCCGGCCCGGCACGACTGGTGCAGACATTCATCCAAGCGTTGCACCGCTCGGAAACGAATCCATCATTCTCAAGTATCGGCCAAACAGCTTTCACCAAACCGACCTGCAGGACCAGTTGCAGTCTGCCGGGATCCGCGACCTCACAATCATCGGTGCGATGACGCAAATGTGCATCGACGCCACCGCACGGGCCGCGCGTGATCTGGGGTATAACGTCACGTTGGTCGCGGATGCCTGCGGGGCAAAAGCAATGACATTCGGGGCAACCGCGCTTACCGCCGAACAGGTACAGGCGGCCTTTCTGGCAGCATTGGCAATGTCCTATGCAACGGTGATCTGAGCCGATCAAACGCACCCAGTGAATTCAATGACCAAGGGACCCTGAAATAGCCGCAACTTATGAAATTTCAAACGCGCCGCTGGGCGATGCGAGGGTTGCGCTCTCGATCAAGTGAATCGCATCATTCTTTCAGATCGTGGCCTATGGTGCCACTGCCTTTGGCTGAAAATATTTGTTTCAGGTGGTCACCTGCAAAAGGGCACGGGTATAATCGGACTGCGGATTATCATAAAGTTCACCCGCCTCTCCGTATTCCACCACGTCACCGCTTTTCATCACGATCACCTTGTGTGACATGGCGCGAACGACCTTCAGGTCATGGCTGATAAACAGATAAGCCAGCCCGTACTTCACCTGCAGATCCCGCAGCAGATCGACAATCTGAACCTGCACCGTCATGTCCAGCGCTGATGTCGGTTCGTCCAGCACCAGCAAGCGGGGGCGCAACACCATGGCGCGGGCAATCGCGATACGCTGACGTTGACCGCCGGAAAACTCGTGCGGATAACGATCCATCGTGGCCGGGTCGAGGCCAACCTCAATCATCACCTCATGGACCAGCTCGCGCTTGTCGCGCGTTTCGTCGACATTGTGGATGCTCAGACCCTCAGCGATGATCTGAAAACAGGTCATGCGCGGCGACAGTGAGCCAAAGGGATCCTGAAACACAATCTGCATGTCCTTGCGCAACCGCCGCAATTCACGGGTGGACCATTGCCGCACGTCCTGTCCCATAAAGGTGATCGCACCCTCAGATGTAATCAGCCGCATGATTGCCAACGCCATGGTGGTCTTACCCGACCCGGATTCCCCCACAATGCCAAGCGTCTCACCCGCCCTGACGGAAAACGACGCATCATTGACCGCCTTCACATGCCCCACTGTGCGGCGCAGCAATCCTTGGGTGATTGGAAACCAGATCTTAAGGTGATCGGTGCTGACGATCTCTGGGGCATCCTCGGGCACCGGGTCCGGTTGGCCCGTCTGCTCCGCACTCAACAGTTTGATAGTATAGGGGTGCTGAGGGTTTCTGAAAATCTCGGCAGTTGGCCCCTGCTCCACAATCTCGCCTTGCTGCATCACACAGACCCGGTCGGCAATCCGCCGCACGATGCCAAGATCGTGGGTGATGAACAGCAGCCCCATACCCATCGTATCCTTGAGGTCTTTCAGAAGGTCCAGAATCTGCGCCTCAATGGTCACATCCAGCGCCGTAGTTGGCTCATCCGCGATCAGCACGTCAGGCTTGTTGGCCAGCGCCATCGCGATCATCACGCGCTGACGTTGACCGCCGGACAGTTGGTGGGGGTAGGCACCCAAACGACTTTCGGCGTCCTTGATCCCGACCTTATCCATCAGTTCCAGAATACGGCGGCGCGCCTCCGCCCCGACAACGCCCTGATGCAACGCCAGCGATTCCGCCAACTGCTTTTCAATGGTGTGCAGTGGATTGAGCGATGTCATCGGCTCTTGAAAGATAAAGCTGATGTCGTTGCCGCGCACCTTACGCAACAGCGCATCATCGGCACCTATCATCTGCTGGCCGTCATAGGTGACAGAGCCAGAAATCTCAGCACTGTCACCCAGCAAGGACACCGTAGAGAGCGCCGACACAGATTTTCCCGACCCGCTTTCACCCACGAGGGCTACCGTTTCACCACGCTCAACCGTAAAGCTGACACCGCGCACCGCGTGGGTCAACGCCCCGTCCTGACGAAAGCTGACGCTGAGGTCTTTGATTTCCAAAAGTGCGCTCAACTAAATGTCTTTCTGGGGTCAAACGCATCCCGGATGCCTTCGAAAATGAACACCAGCAGCGACAGCATGATGGCAAAGGTAAAGAACGCGGTAAACGCCAGCCAGGGGGCCTGGAGGTTCTGCTTAGCCTGCAGCGTCAACTCTCCCAATGAAGGGGCTGAGGACGGCAGGCCAAAGCCCAGGAAATCAAGGATCGCAAGCGTGCTGATGGTTCCGGTGATGATGAATGGCAGCATCGTCAGTGTGGCCACCATGGCATTGGGCAGCATATGCCGGAACATAATCGTCACGTTACTGACCCCCAGCGCCCGCGCCGCTCGCACATATTCCAGATTGCGCGCGCGCAGAAACTCGGCACGCACCACACCGACCAGCGATGTCCAGCTAAAGAGCACCAACAAAAAGACCAGCAGCCAGAAACTGCGCCCCAGAATCGCGAACATGATGATGATCACATAAAGGCTGGGCGTGGAGGACCAGATTTCTATGATCCGCTGAAAAATAAGGTCCGTCCAGCCGCCAAAGAACCCCTGCACCGCGCCCGCAATTACGCCAATGATGGATGCAAGTCCCGTCACAATCAGCGTGAACAAGATCGACAACCGAAACCCATGGATCACCCGCGCCAGCACGTCACGTTTGGTGCCATCGGTGCCCAGCCAGTTCTGCTCATTGGGCGGCAAGGGGGCTGCACCGGGCCGGTCAACGGCCGTGTTGAATGAATAGGGAATGGGCGGCCAGATCGCCCAGCCCTTTTCAATCTCTGCGCCTGCAATCTCACCATCTTGCGCATCCTCGATGAACGTGTCGGGATCATCAAAACAATCCTCCAGACCGCCGGTCGCGATCAGGCATTTGACTTCAGGGTCGCGGTACACGGCCTCGGTTTCGAAATCGCCGCCAAATGCCGTCTCGGGATAGAAGCTGAATATCGGCATGAAATATTCACCACGATAATTCACCAGGATCGGCTTGTCGTTGGCCACAAATTCCGCGAACAGTGAAATGCCAAACAGCACCGCAAAAATCCACATGGACCAATAGGCACGCCGGTTTCGGGTAAAATTGCGCCAACGGCGCTGGTTGAGCGGGGACAAGGCCATCAGCCCTCCCGCCGTTCAAAATCGATACGCGGATCGACCAGCACATACATCAGATCCGACAGGATACCGACCAACAGACCAATCAAGCCAAAGATAAACAGCGTGCCAAACACAATCGGATAATCCCGCGCCACCGCCGCCTCAAACCCCAGCCGACCCAATCCGTCCAGCGAAAATATCGTCTCAATGATCAGCGACCCGCCAAAGAACACGCCGATGAATACCGCCGGAAAACCCGCAATCACAATCAGCATCGCGTTGCGAAACACATGACCATAAAGCACGCTACGCTCTGACAACCCCTTGGCGCGGGCGGTCATCACGTAGTGCTTCTTGATCTCGTCGAGAAAACTGTTCTTGGTCAGCAAGGTCAGCGTCGCAAAGGCCGATATCGTCGAAGCGAGAACCGGCAGCGTGATGTGCCAGAAATAATCCGCCACTTTGCCCAGCGGGCTTAGACTGTCCCAATTGTCAGATGTCAGTCCGCGCAGCGGGAAAATCTGCCAATATGATCCGCCTGCAAACAGCACCAGCAAAAGGATCGCAAACAAGAAGCCGGGTATCGCATACGCCGCAATGATCGTGCCAGACGTCCAGGTATCAAAACGGCTGCCATCACGCACCGCTTTGGCGATCCCCAATGGAATAGAGATGATATAGGCAATCAGCGTTGACCAAAGCCCAAGGGTGATCGACACGGGCAGCTTTTCCTTGACCAGATCAATCACGCTGATCGACCTGAAATAGCTTTCGCCGAAATCAAACCGGACATAGTTCCACATCATGTTGAAGAACCGCTGCACCGGCGGCTTGTCAAAGCCGAACTCCTTTTCCAGTTCGGCGATGAATTCCGGCGGCAACCCCCTCGCGCCGATGTAAGTGCTGTCTGACCCCCGCGCCAGATCATCGGTTACGCCCGCATCGTTGTTTTCACCTGCAAACCCGCCAAACACGTCACCGCCGCCCTGAATGCGCGCGATGGCCTGTTCCACAGGGCCACCCGGCACAAACTGCACCAGCGCAAAGTTGATCAACATGATCCCGACCAACGTCGGAATGATCAGCAACAGCCGTCGGATAATATAGGCGCCCATGGGTGCGGTTTACCTCAACGCGCCATCTGCACGCAGCTTGGCGGCTTTTTCTTCATTGAACCACCAAAAATCAAGGTACCCCAAAGCATAGGCGGGAGGCGTTTCGGGGTGTTCGTACTGATTATAATAAGCAACCCAATAGCTGTCCTTGTACCAAACCGGAATGATAAAGAATGCATCTCGCAAAGCACGGTCCAGCGCCATGATGGCCGCGGCCTCATCTTCACGTGTCTGGGCGTTCAATGAGGCGTCGATGATCGCATCCACCAATGGGCTTGCCAGTCCAGCCGGGTTAAACAGCGAAAATTCTGCCGCCTCCGACCCGTAGTATTGCGCAAGGCCCGTACCCGTTCCAAGAAAAGCTGCATAACTGTCAAACAGCAGATCATAGTCGCGATCGCGTGACCGCGCAGTGAATTGGGAACCATCCACCTTCTCAAGGGTCGCATCAATGCCGAAGGACTGAAGGTTTGAGACAAAGCTTTCAACCACAGCCGTAGAGGTGGGCGAACTTGCAGAGTTGAATAGAAAGTTAAGCTTCAACGGCTCGCCTTGCGCATTCACTCGTTTTCCGTTTTCCACCGTCCAGCCCGCATCATCAAGCAGCTTGGCCGCCGTACGCGCATTGCGCCGATCCAAAAGCCGCTCTGGCTTTGATGTATGCGGCAGGCTTATTTCCTGGGTCAACATCGCCGTCGGTACCAGATCACCAAGACTCTTCAAAAATTCCAATTCCGCACCTTCGGGCACGCCAGTCGCCATTAACGGCGTATCCTGGGTAAAGGATGCACGTTGCTTGAACAGGCCATATTGCAGCGATTCGTTGGTCCATTCAAAGTTGAACGCCAATGCAATCGCCTCGCGCACACGCTTGTCCTTAAGCGCCTCGCTGCCAAGGTTGAACACAATACCTGATGGAGTTGCAGGGGAACCATCCGCGATTTCTTCGGTCACGATCGCGCCGCTTTCTACTTTCGGAAAATCATACCCCGTCGCCCACTTCTTGGAATCGCCTTCGTTGCGGAACGTATACTCACCCGCTTTGAACGCCTCAAATGCAGCCGTGTCATCGCTGAATATCTCTAACCGGATGCGGTCGAAGTTATTGCGCCCCTGATTGATCGGCAGGTCATTCCCCCAATAATCCGGGTTGCGTTCCAACACGATGCGGCGCGACAGGTCCAGTGACTTGATGACATACGCCCCCGATCCCGGTGGGCCATCAAGCCAGGAATCTTTCAGGCCATTGCCGGTCTTTTCAAACCACGCCTTTGGCCACGCCGGTACACCGCCAACCTGCTCGATCAGGCTGCGCCGTGAGATACCTTCGGCAAAGTAGAACTTGATTGTATGATCGTCGATCACTTCGACATTTGGAATGCGTTTGCGCACCGCTTCCGCATAAGATTTCAGCCCCTCGTCCAGCAAAAGGTTGTGCGAAAAATAGATGTCATGTGCGGTTACGGGCGTCCCGTCTGAAAACCGCGCCTCCGGCCGCATATGGAAGATGACCCATGATTTATCCTCTGGGTATTCAAGCGTTTCACACAGCAGGCAATAGGCCTCGCCATAGACATCCGAAGGCAGGCTTTCATTGCTGGGCGCTTCGCCAAGCAGGCTCTCAAATCCAAAAATCGAAAACAGATGCGCACGCCCCTTGCCGGAATAGGGGTTCATCGAATCCAGCGACCCCACAAAGGCAATCGAAATCTCGCCGCCCTTGGGCGCATCGGGGTTCACATAGTTAAAATGCGGGTAGTCAACAGGATAGGTCAGATCGCCATAAAAGGAATATCCGTGGCTTCTGGTGATCTTGCCTTCGTCAGCCCAGACATGCGTGGCCCAGATCACAGACAGGCCCAAAACCATATACGCGCCCCAGTTCGCCCAGAGTTTTTGATGTAACGTCCGGGTGGCGGCACGGGTCTTTGGCTGGGTCATCAGGCACATCCTTTGTATCGTGTTACGCGCTGGCATTTTTGCTAAACTAGGCTAATGCGGCAATGGGCCAAGGCGCAAGTTGCGAATATGTAATCTTGCCGCACAGCTTATCAAACCCCCGTCATATCGGCGTCAGATATGAAAAAGGCCGCCCCGAAACGGAAGCGGCCTTTGATTCCGGTGGGTATGAAATCAATTGTCGAGGCTGTCGAGATAGGCGATCACGTCCGCGCGTTCTTCGATCTTTTTCAAGCCAGCAAAACCCATTGTGGTGCCCGGCGCATAGCCTTTCGGATTGGCGAGAAAACCATTGAGGTGCTCAGGCGTCCAAACGTCCGCCACCTTTTCTAGCGCGCCGGAGTAGGAAAATCCTTCTGCCGCATCAACCGGACGGCCAACAACACCATAAAGATGAGGGCCAACAGCATTCGTGCCATTTTCAACCTTATGGCAGGCGCTGCATTTCTTGAAAACCTTTTCGCCCTTGGCAATGTCTGCGACCGCCAGCAGTTCGCCAAAGTCCACTTCGGCCTCTTCGCTGTCGCCACCAGCATCAACGACTTCGATCACATAAGAGGGTTCGCCATGCGCTTCGGCATGATACATTTCTGACCCGGCCCATTTGCCGAGCAAAAGGATCAACCACGCCCCGAACAGGCCAGCGGCAACTTTGGTGATGGTCATCGTGTCGAACATGGGCTTTGGTCCACTACTTTGTAACAGGCATCTCTTTCATAGCGTTACTATTGCTTTCCCTTGGCGCGGGCAAGGTGTAGTTACCGCGACCAATTGCCCGACTTACGGAATTTGATCAAGGAATGCGGTTATGAACGCCCAGACAACCCCACGCATCGCCTTTCAGGGGGCCTTGGGTGCCTACAGCCACGAGGCCTGTCTGCAAGCCCGCCCCGAGATGATTCCCGTGCCCTGCACAACATTCGACGGTGTGATCCGTGCAGTGCGCGAGGGGCGTGCCGACCTAGCGATGCTTCCGGTCGAGAATACAACCTATGGCCGTGTCGCCGATATCCACCGATTGCTGCCCGAAAGCGGCCTGCACATCATTGGCGAAGCATTTGTGAGGGTCCGCATTGCGCTGATGGCGCGCCCCGGCGTGGCATTGTCTGACGTGAAACACGTCCGCGCGCATCTGGTCCTGCTGCCCCAGGCCCGCAGCTTCCTTGATCAGCACGGCATCACATCCGAGGCCGCCGCCGACAGCGCCGGTGCCGCCGCGGAATTGGCGGAACTGTCCGGCTCGACAGACGGTGTGCTTGCCAGCGAAGTTGCCGCCGACATTCATGGACTAGAGGTTCTGGCCCGCGATATTGAAGATCTCGACCACAACACAACACGTTTCCTGCTGATGGCCCCGGACATCGACCTGACCCGGCGTGGCGACAAAATGCTGACGACCTTCGTGTTCGAGGTCCGCAACATTCCCGCAGCGCTTTACAAGGCGATGGGCGGGTTTGCCACAAACGGCGTCAACATGACCAAACTGGAAAGCTACATGGTCGGTGGATCATTCACCGCAACCCAATTTTACGCGGACATCGAAGGCCATCCCGAGGATCCGCCGGTCAAACGCGCATTGGAGGAATTGGGATATTTCACCAACATGCTTGA
This sequence comes from Sulfitobacter sediminivivens, assembly GCF_042611115.2. Classification (NCBI taxonomy): domain Bacteria; kingdom Pseudomonadati; phylum Pseudomonadota; class Alphaproteobacteria; order Rhodobacterales; family Roseobacteraceae; genus Sulfitobacter; species Sulfitobacter sediminivivens. The sequence goes on along the minus strand of NZ_JBHGAR020000010.1, from coordinate 33,167 downwards.
GGTGCTGGGCGTCTATCCGGCCAGCAGAGGTCGCGCGTGAGAGGATGATGTGGGTTACGGGGGGATGGCAGACGTCCCATCAATCTCTACCTCACTCATGGCCCTGTTAACCGATGCTGACAACTTGTCCGGTCTGGGCACCCTCAACACATTTAGCATAGGCCAGCCCGACATCTTGCGATGGCACGGGTTTATGACCCCGAAACCATTCACCGTAACGCGCGGCAGAAACATCCAGCATTCCAGGACTGACCACATTTATCCGAAGTCCGCGCGTCATTTCTATCGCCGCACTCCTCACAAATCCCGCCAGCGCGCCGTTTGCTGTCGCGGCGTTGGTGCCCATGCGGATTGGATCGCGATCCAGAATACCACTGGTCAGGGTGAATGATCCGCCATCTGCGATCACGTCCAATCCCGCGAGAACCAGATTGACCTGCCCCATGACCTTCTGACGAAGACCAACCATGAAGCTGTTCTGATCAAATTCGTGCAGCGGTCCAAAAGTCGCATCGCCTGCACAGGAAACCACGGCGTCAAATCCGCCAACCTTGCGGTACAATGCTTTCACAGCATGCAGGTCGGCCACATCCGCGCGATAGTCACCCCCAGAGCGTCCCACTGTGATGATGTCATGTCTTTCACCAAGTTCTTTGCATGCGGATTGCCCGATATCGCCTGCTGCGCCCACTATGATAATTTTCATCCCTGATCCTCCAGTTTCCGATCATACCAGCTGTGCTTTCGGTCGGGAATTGTGCGGACCGATTTAGTCTGCTCGCGGGCATGTGCCCGGTCCTTCATAAGACCGACTTGTCGAAAGACCAAGACAGGTGCGCTCCGTAGCATCTTCAATCTTCATGCCAATATGGCCGCTCGCCTCAGGTCAAAAACTAAAGTATCGCTTGCCCGGGATTGCCTGCATTTTACTGCGGTCAGTTGACTGGGTCCAACCAGACCCTCCCTCACGCCATCTTCACATACCGCTCTTCCATGCCCTTGGCATATTCCCCGATCCGCAATTTATACTTGCGTGTCAGCGACGCCTTGGCCAGCTTCATGGACTGCACCAAAAGCCGCGCTGACAGGGTCAGCGGTTTGACCTCCAGCGCCACGTTTAGCCGCGTGCGATTGCGCGACAGTGCCATCAATTCAAAGCTCATCTGCCCGACCAATCCAGGCGACGTGCTTTCGACAACAATATCGTTTGGACGGTCAAAGGTGACCATTTCGACCTGCATCTCTCGCCGTTTGCCACGCATGTCAAAGACGGTTTGCCACATCATCCCGACACCGGGGGCAGTCAGACGATCCACACGCTGAACCTCGGCACCACGCCGCATCGCAGACCGCTCAAATCCTTCAAAATCGCATAGCATCTCAAAGACAGAATCTATTGGTGCTTCAATATCTTCTCTGGTCGAAAATTTCATATAGCTGCCTTTTTCGCCGCTGATTTCTCAGGCGCTCAATTGGTGTTGCGCAGAAGCGGGTTAACATTTTATTGATCATTGTTGCGTTAATCAAGCCTATCCGCAAGCCAGTTCTCTAGTAAAAAGTGTGCAATTGCGCCCTTACGAGCCGGCAGGATATTGGCATGATGACCTGCAAAAATCTCCAGCATTTCTTCGCGGCTGATCCAAAGCGCATCCTCAATCTCTACCGGGTCAATTGTAATGTCGCTGCTTGTTGCCACACCGGAACATCCAAACATCAATGACGCCGGGAACGGCCAGGGCTGGCTGGCAAGATAGCTCACGGCACCCACCTGCACGCCGGCTTCTTCAAACACCTCACGACGCACCGCAGCCTCAAGCGTTTCGCCCGGTTCCACAAACCCGGCAAGCAGCGAATACATCCCCTCGGGCCACCCCGGCGAACGCCCCATCAGAACTGAATTTCCATGGGTGATCAACATGATCACAACCGGGTCCGTGCGCGGAAAATGCGCGCCCTGACACGCAGGACAAGTTCTTTGCCATCCCGCCTGAGTGATATTCGTTTCGTGACCGCAACGCGCACAGAACCTGTGGATGTCATGCCATCCCAGGATGGCCTTCCCGGTCGCGGCCAGTTCCGCATCACGGGCATCAAGCCAGGTCATGATACGACGCAATTCCGCAAAAACCATCGTGTCCGGCAACTGCGGATGGTGCTGCTCGCTGGGGTCGAGAAACCCGCCCAGAGCAGTTGCATCCAAGCCCTCAGGCATCCAACTGGATATATCAAATGCGAACAGGGCAGCACCGTCTTCGCGCCCTAACAATATCGGGTCAGCAACAGCCTGCTGAAGTACCGGATGGTCCAGTGCAAGCCGCACCAGCGCCGCAGGCCGTTCCGGCGTGATCAGCGGCTTGCCGCGCCAGAACAGAACGGCACGCGCCTCAGAGTCCGAGCGGGCCGCTTCAACAGCTTTCGCATCATTTCGGATCTCGCCAGCCCGGTCCAGCGCTGAGCCGCCAAAAGTTACCTGCTCCGCGTATTTCATGCGTGGCTCTCACTATTCCATGTTGTTCGATCTATCGCTTTTGCGCAACGGACACGAGGTTTAGGGCAAAGGCAACCCCTGATACCCTTGCACCTTAGGGTTCATTCTGTTGGACTAATTACAACCTAAAGACGACCATCTTGCTGCCATACAGGACTTTATTGTGAGCACAGAAATATCGTTATCCACTTGCAACGCAGTTCGGGGCAGCGATGTCAGCTACGACACCGCAAGTCTTCGGATTCTGGCCACCACCGACATCCACATGCAATTGCTCGGACATGATTATGTGTCGGATCTGCCAACCGCAAATAAAGGTCTGGCAGGTATTGCAACCTTGATCGCCAAGGCCCGCGCAGAGGCAGTGGCAGACCAGTCCGGATGCATCTTGCTGGACAACGGAGACATGTTTCAAGGGACAGTCATCGGTGATATTCTGGCCGCTCACCCGGTAAATCGCGCCCATCCCCTCGTGTCCTGCATCAACGCTTTGCAATATGACGCATTGGGTCTGGGCAACCATGATCTGGATTTCGGATTGGATTATCTTAGGGACATTTCATCGCATTTGGCCATGCCCCTGGTCAGCACGAACCTCAATCTGCACACCCCCGATTTCATACAAAACGCTGTCATAATCAGATGCAAGCTGCCGCACCGCAGCGGCAAGGACGCGCATTTGAAGGTCGGTGTGCTGTCCATATTGCCTGCCAAAACGTCCATCTGGAATCACCATGTCCTTGATGGCAAGGCAGACGTGGCACCGCCCATGCCTTGCCTGCGCGCGGCAATAGCAAAGCTGCGGGCGCGCGGCGCGCAGGTGATCGTCCTGTTGGCACATATGGGCATCGCAGAGGTTCATATGGGTCAGGACAAAAATGCCCTGTCGCTTGCACAAACCCCCGGAATTGACGCCATCATCGCAGGTCATACGCACCGGCGCTTCCCCGGCGGTGATCACACCGGTCTGTCGGGCGTGGATGCAAGCAAAGGCACCATTGCAAAGCGGCCCGCAATCATGCCCGGCAACGCGGCGTCTGATCTGGCCGTGCTTGACCTGTCCCTTACCAAAATGCGGTCAGGTGCCTGGACTGTAACCCGTCACACCAGCAAGCTGCGCGCCAATACGGCCACAACTCCGCCAGACGCCAAGATCACAGCGCTTTGCATGCCCGTCCATCATCGCGCGCAGGAACATCTGTCAGAATGCATCGGGCACACAAACGACGTGCTGCATAATTATTTCTCACTCGCCATGCCCACTGGGATTGCCGCGCTGACAGCGCGTGCAAAGGCACGGGTTGTGCGCGATGCACTGATGGGAACCAGCGACGCCAACATCCCGTTGCTCGCCTCTGTTGCGGCCCATACCGCCGGTGGGCGCGGCGGACCCGACCACTTTTTGTGCATTCCAAAAGGCCCGGTCTTGCGCCGCCATATCGCCGGGCTCAGCCCCTATGCAAACCAGATCTGGGCGGTGCGGATCACCGGCACCGGTTTGCGCGCCATGTTGGAAACCACCGCATCCGTTTTTCATACACTCAAGCGGGATGACCCAAACCAGCCATTGGTCGACCCGCTTATTCCCACGTTCAATTTCGATACTGTGTTTGGTGTGTCATATGCGATCGACCCGACCCAGCCCCCCGGCAAGCGTATCACTGCATTGCACCACAACGGCCTTTCAGTGCTGCCAGACGATCAGTTTATCCTGACGACAAATCAATTTCGCGCCGCCGGGGGCGGAGGTGTGATCGCCACCGCAAACAGCGATATTGTTCTGCGCAGCAGAACCAACATCTCGGACGCCCTGATTGACGCTTTAAAGCATCCCATGGACAATATCTGGCCGTCCCATCAGCCTTGGTCCTTTGACTGCAATAGCAAGGTGCACGCGATGCTCAAAACGTCTCCGGCAGCATTGGATCACTTGGCAGATGCAACACATCTAAGACCAACCGCGACCGGCACCACCGACGATGGGTTTGTCGCAGTGCGCCTGACTTTGTGATCCTTGCGTTTGGTCAAATCCCATCTTATATGACCGGTGAGAGGTTGGTGCGGGCAGGCACCTCGCCAACCTGGTCAGATCCGGAAGGAAGCAGCCACAACGAGTTCCGCTTGGGTCGTTATCAATCTCTCACCTCAGCACATGCGCAAAGCGAATGCGCGCGCAGTCCGGCAGGCGTATCCGCATCATGCCGCCGAAACACGTCGCTTCTGACCCCGTCATCGCTACCGCGTATGTCCGCTCCCAGCCTCTACAACTGATTGGCAGCAAAGGTATCGCACTGCCCGACATTGCCACTGTCATACCCACGCCCGAACCAGCGCGCACGTTGCTCTGATGTGCCATGCGTGAATGTATGTGGCTGCGGAACCTGACCCGCCTGCCGTTGCAAATGATCGTCGCCGATTTTGCGCGCGGCATTCAGCGCTTCATCCAAGTCACCTCTTTCCATCAATCCCTGCACATTCGCGGCCCAAATCCCTGACAGGCAATCGGCCATCAATTCCAACCGCACAGTCAGCGCATTTGCTTCAACTTTTGAAGACTGCCTGCGCGCCGCGTCCACTTTCGGCAAAATGCCAAGCTGATTTTGCACATGGTGAGCAACCTCATGGGCAATCACATATGCGGCTGCAAAATCACCCCCCGCACCCATGCGCTGGCTCAACATTGTAAAGAATGACGTGTCAAGATAGGCCTTTTGATCTGCAGGGCAATAAAACGGCCCGGTGGCCCCGGACGCGCCACCACAAGGGCTTTGCGTGACACCGGAAAACACGACCAAATTAGGCGGCGAATAGGTGCGGTCCAATTGTTCGCGAAACACCTTTGTCCAGACATCTTCGGTTGTGGCCAGCACCTGTGCGCTGAATTGGGTGGCCTTGTCGTCTGCTTGTGAAACCGGGGTGCCTTGCTGGGTCTGGACAGCACCGCCCCCATTCAACAACGGACTGACGTCAATCCCGGTAAAATAGCCGATTGCCAGAACAGCCAACAAACCAACAATACCAACGCCGCCTGCTTTGCCAGCGCGACCACCCCCGCGACGCACCTCAACATTCTTGCTTCGCCGAATACCCCTTAACCGCATCTTAGTTCCCCTCACTGTGTCCTGCGCTATTGTCAGTCGAACGCGCCGCGCGCACAATAGTTCAATGAGCAACAGCAATAAACTTGCAAAAGACCGCACCGATTGGGCCGAAGACCGCACCATTCTGGCGAATGAACGCACCTTCGCAGGCTGGATGCGAACCGGCATGGCCTCACTTGCGGTGGCCATCGGCCTCAGGGCGGTCTTTGGCGCATTTGAACCGACATGGGCGGCCAAAGCTGTCGCAACCATCTTTGTGCTCACGGCTGTCTATATTTTCTGGGCGGCACAGGATTCTGCCTGCGCGACACTTCAACGTCTCGACGACAACGAAGCCCATGCCCAACCGGCGCGGCGGATGAAAACCCTCGCGCTGATCTTTGCCTGCGGGTCCATTGCGGTTGGCGGCATCCTCTGGATGCTTTAGCCTGACATCTTGATCCCCGAATCCGCAACGGAAACCCAATGACCGACCAATCCGCCTATCGCGTGCTAGCCCGCAAATACCGCCCCGAGACCTTTGTCGATCTGGTCGGACAGGATCCAATGGTGCGCACGCTGAAAAATGCGTTTGAGGCGGACCGCATTGCGCAGGCGTTCATCATGACCGGCATTCGCGGCACCGGCAAAACCACAACCGCGCGGATCATTGCCAAGGGCATGAACTGTATCGGGCCGGACGGTAAAGGCGGGCCCACAACCGAACCCTGCGGGCAATGCGAACATTGCGTGGCGATCATGGAGGGCCGCCATGTCGATGTGATGGAAATGGATGCCGCATCCAACACCGGCGTCGCCAACATCCGCGAAATCATCGACTCGGTCCATTACCGCGCCGCATCGGCCCGCTATAAAGTCTATATCATCGACGAAGTGCACATGCTGTCCTCAGGTGCCTTTAACGCCCTCTTGAAAACCCTCGAAGAACCCCCCGAACACGTAAAATTTATCTTCGCCACCACCGAAATCCGCAAAGTACCCGTCACTGTCCTGTCACGCTGCCAGCGGTTCGATTTGCGCCGTATCGAGCCCGAGGTGATGATCGCCCTGATGCGCAAGATTGCGACAGCCGAAGGGGCCGAAATTGCCGACGATGCGCTGGCCTTGATCACCCGCGCCGCTGAAGGGTCCGTGCGCGATGCAACGTCTCTGCTGGATCAGGCGATCAGCCACGGGGCGGGTGAAACAACGGCTGTTCAGGTCCGGGCAATGTTGGGCTTGGCCGATCGGGGTCGGGTGCTTGATCTCTTTGACATGATCCTGCGCGGCGATGCAGCGGGCGCGCTGACCGAACTCAGCGGGCAATACGCTGATGGCGCTGACCCGATGGCGGTCATGCGTGATCTGGCCGAAATCACCCATTGGGTTTCGGTCGTGAAAATCACCCCGGACGCCGCCGAGGATCCAACCATCTCACCTGATGAACGCAGCCGCGGTCTGACCATGGCCGAGGCGCTGCCTATGCGCGTTCTGACCCGCCTGTGGCAAATGCTGCTCAAGGCGCTGGACGAAGTCGCGGCGGCCCCAAACGCGATGATGGCCGCTGAAATGGCGATCATCCGACTGACTCATGTGGCCGACCTGCCCAGCCCCGAAGAACTGGTGCGCAAGTTGCAAAATGCCACACCGCCGCCCTCCGCACCGGCATCAGGTGGCCCGTCCCCATCAACGGGCAGCGCACCGACGGCATACCGACAAAATGCCGACGTTACACAGTCGTCCCATTCCGGCGGCACAGTGACCGCCCTGGCCCCCGACATCGACGCCGCTCTTGCCCGGTTTCCGACCTTTGATCATGTTGTCGAACTGATCCGCGCCAGACGTGACGTCAAATTGCTGGTCGAGGTTGAAACCTGCCTGCGCCTGGACAGCTACCAACCCGGCCGCGTCGCTTTCACCCCTACCGACGCCGCCCCGCGCGATCTGGCGCAGCGTCTAGGTGCCTGCCTGCAACGCTGGACGGGCAACCGCTGGGCCGTGACAATCGTGAACGATGCCACCGCCGAAACCATCGCCGAAATCCGCGATGCCAAAGACCTGAATCTGCGGGCTGAGGCCGAAAACCATCCGCTCATGCAAGCTGTCATCGCGCAATTTCCCAAAGCCAAAATCACCGCCATCCGCACCGCCGAAGACATCGCCGCCGATGCGGTAAGTGAAGCGTTACCTGAGGTCGAAGACGAATGGGACCCCTTCGAAGACAGCTAACGCATTATGATGCGGGCCATGCGTCCGGATCAATATGACCCAGCACCTCAACGCCACCTTTGCCGTCTGATTTCAACACATATGCCACCCCCTGCGGTTCAGGATAGATACCTGTCGCAGCCTCAAATGGATCGTCATGGCCAACGATCACGCGGTTTCCCTGCGCCAGCGTTGGCGCGGTCAGAAAGGGCATGACATTTGTGCGCATTTTTGCGGTCTGTTCAGCTGAATATTCTTCAGCTGGTTCAAAATTCAAAGCCGCCTTTTTTTCATATGAACCAAAGGCAAGGTCGGCGGTCTGCCACGCCCGGCAATATTCACTGCTGAAAACTTCGGAAACAGGGATCGCCAGATCCTTGATTGCCTTGCCAATGACCCGCGCCTGCTGCCAGCCGCTTTCGCTGAGAACCCGCTGTGTCGCGCAATCATTTGGAACGGCTGTCACCTGATCTGCATAATCACTCTCGGTCGACGCATGACGAAGATATATGACATACCCACCGCCCTTCAGAGCCGTAAAAAGGTCACTTTGCTGCATTTCTTCTGCCGAGGCGCTGGTCCCCGCTGCAAGCAGCAACCCAACCCCGATTAACTTGAACATGTCGTATCCTTTCCTTGCGTTTCAGTGGACGTCTACACATCAGAAATCAATTCTTAGTATTTTAGTCAAGATTAAATCTGACTTTTTTACTAAACTATTCGCGCCCGAACCACGCTTGAGGGTCCTGGCACATCAGCGTATCAAGGCTAATGACCGGATTGTGCAAACAGGAGATCACGATGCTCAAAGGACTAGGCGCACTTGGCGATATGGCCGGGATGATGAAAAAGGCGCAGGAAATGCAGGGCAAGATGGCCCAGATGCAAGAAGAGCTGGCCAATATCATGGTAACGGGCGAAAGCGGCGCGGGCCTTGTCAAAGCCACGGCGACGGCCAAAGGTGAACTCAAGGGGCTCAACATCGACCCTTCTATCTTTAACGGCGATGACAAAGAGGTGGTTGAGGACCTGATCCTTGCCGCAATAAAAGACGCCCAAGGCAAAGCGTCCGAACGCGCGAAGGCCGAAATGGCGAAACTGACCGAAGGCATGGGCCTGCCCGCTGATATGAAATTGCCATTCTGACATTTCATTGTTCCCAAAATACACATTGACCAACCGCGCAGCGAAGGACGGCGTTTGAGTAGTACCCGCGACATCGACAACCTGATCGAACTGATGGCCAAACTTCCCGGCCTCGGTCCCCGCTCGGCCCGGCGCGCAGTGCTTCATCTGATCCGCAAACGGGCGCTACTGCTGACACCTTTGGCGGATCTGATGCAGACCGTTGCCGCCACCGCACGCGAGTGCCTGAACTGTGGCAACATCGGCACAGCGGATGTCTGTGACATCTGTGACAGCGAAAAACGCGCCAACGGCGAACTATGCGTGGTCGAAGATGTGGCGGACCTCTGGGCAATGGAACGCTCTGGCGTGTTCAAAGGGCGGTATCATGTGTTGGGGGGCACCTTGTCCGCACTTGATGCCATCGGCCCTCAGGAACTGCGCATTCCGCGCCTGATGGACCGGGTTGCCACCGAAGGGATCACCGAAGTGATCCTGGCCTTGAATGCGACCATAGACGGGCAAACCACAGCGCATTACATCGCAGATCAGCTTGACGGTCGGGTCCGATTGACCTCACTGGCGCAAGGCGTTCCCATCGGGGGTGAACTTGATTACCTCGATGACGGCACGATCACCGCTGCCATGCGGGCCCGCAAAGCGCTTTAGCTTTTACGGCCCGGCCAAAAGCCCGCCCATTAACAGATAGGCCGTCCGCTCCTCCCAAAGCAGACGGCCTTTCCGCGCGATGTTGACCGGTCAGAGAACGATCACATCAAGCGGCGGAAATCCATTAAACCCCACAGAGCTGTAGGTGCTGGTATACGCACCACAGTTCTTGATCATGATCCGATCGCCCGACCGCAGATCAAGCGGCAGATCGATGGGTTTCTTTTCGTACAGGATATCAGCAGAATCGCACGAAGGTCCGGCCAGGACACATGGACCGACCAGCCCGCCATCATGTTCTGTCACAAACTGATAGCGGATCGCCTCACCTTCTGTTTCTGCCAGCCCGGAAAAACGGCCAATATCCAGATACACCCAACGGCGCTGCGCCTCTTCTGATTTTTGTGACACCAGCAACACCTCGGCTGCGATGTGACCCGCCTCGGCCACCATGCCGCGACCTGGTTCAGCCATGATATGAGGCACAGTGCCAAATCGCGCTTCAACCGCTGCAATGACGGCCGCAGAATAGGCGCGTGGTGCCTCGACGGTTTCGCCATAAAACGCCGGAAAACCGCCACCGATGTTCAGCAGTTGCAGGTCGTGACCGGCCTCAATCGCGGCGTGCCAAAGCGGTGCGACCTGATCCAGAACCGGGTTCCAGAATTCCGCCTTGCGGGTCTGCGAACCAACGTGAAACGACAAACCATACGGCACTAGACCAACCGATGCGGCATGATCAAGCAAGGAAGGCAGCATCGAATCTGCACAACCAAATTTGCGGGTCAACGGCCAGTCGGCCAGCGAATTTTCAACAATCACACGGATATATACCCGCGCACCGGGCGCATGTTCCGCGATTTTGTCCAGTTCAGCAACGCAATCGGCAGCAAACAACGTCACACCAGTCGAATGTGCAAACGCAATATCGACGGGCCGTTTGATGGTGTTACCAAAAGAAATGGTCGACGGATGTGCACCCTGAGACAGGACCAGCTCGACTTCCTGACGGGACGCCGCATCAAAACCACAGCCTTTTTCGACCAGCATGCGAATGATCTCCGGTGCCGGGTTAGCCTTCACCGCATAGTGAATGTGCGCGCGGCCCAAACCGTTGTGCAACGCATCATATTGCGCGGCAATCCGGTCACGGCTGACAACCAATGTCGGTTTGTCGAACGTGTTGTTCGCGATGTAATCCGCCGCTTCGTCAAAATTCAAAGGTGCATCGGCGCGCAGTGCCGCGTTGGTTTGTGCTGTCATGGTCATCTCCAAAGAGCCAAGTGGGGAGGTAGAACCCCAACAGGTCGTTTCAAGAGACGTTACCGTCGCTGCATAAACGCGGGTCAGCCAAGTGCTTCCGTGACCGGCCAGAGGCGCGTGCGTTGGCGTCTGTGTGACGCCATTTAAGCGGAATTGAGATTCGTACAAGCTGAAAATGCACTTTGCCGAAATTCGATATCTGACCCAATACACCGTGTCTTGCCTGCATCATTTGCCGTACACGGGATGAAACCCAATTCAAACGATCTCTCGGCCCTCAATCCTCCCAGTCACTGCCAATGGCCTCGCGCGGGCGATCCTGCTCCTCAGCGATCATTTCTTTTGTTTTGCGGGTTTCATTTGCGTCAGCCGGATCGGGTTTCGTCTCGGCTGCCTTTGTTCTGGCAAGCGCCAGAACAAACCACATCGGAAAATGATCAGACCCGATTTTTTCCAACCGCGCCATCTCAACCAATCTGAATTCAGGGTCATGGAACAGATGGTCTAGCGGCCAGCGCATCCAAGGCATCGTTGCGCTGAAGGTATTGTAAAATCCCCGGCCCACACGCGGATCAAGCAGGCCCGACAACCGCTGAAAACGTCGGGTTGTGGTCGACCACGCCACGTCGTTGAGGTCCCCTGCAACGATGGCTGGCAAGTGATCTTTTTCTGCTTCTATTCCGACGAGGGCGATCTCACTGTCTCGACCAATCGTATCATGATCAATGACCGGTGGTTCAGGGTGCACCACATACAGCCGAATGTCCGACCCATTGGGCAAACGCACTGCCGTTCGGATCGATGGCACACCTTCGGTAATCATCTCACGCACATCCGTTTCAGAAAGCGGAAATTTCGACATCAGGCAAATGCCATATCCGTTGTCTTTCGGCACCTCGACCCAATGTGTAAATGTATGATCAAGAGGCACCTTCAGCGCATCAATCCACCCCTCATCCACTTCGATCACCAGCACTACATCAGGGTCGCGCGCCTGAATAAGAGAGATCAGCCTATCGAACTGCCGATTGGATTTCTTGATATTGGCCGCCAGAATCCTGATGTGGCTTTCTGTATCGGCGCGTAATTCTGCCGGTGCAGCGACAGACTGCAGACTCCAGATCGGGGTGAATTTAATGGTATGGATCAGTTGGATCGCGGCAAGCAAACCAAGCGTCATCGCGCCAAACCATCCCCAAGCGTTTGGGTGCACGACCAGCATCAGAACCGCCAGTGCCAGTGCCATCAGGAAAAGCTGTTGGCGCGGAAAGGCGAGCCCCCGAACCACACCATGAGGTATCTTGGAAAAAGGTATCAGGGTCGCGACCAGTACTAGCAGTCCAACAAACCAAAGAAGTCCAATGCCGAGTGTAGTCAATGTGCACACCTGAGAATCACAGTTTACCAATCTGAAAAGCGAAAGGGTGCAGGAAAGACATCATGCACCCCAAATTACTAACAAATGATCGCACCGCTTGGTTCCCCAAAGACGATTGGAACGCTCAGGATTTTTTGTCGGCCTCGTCGTCGTCATCATCATCGTCTGGCAACGAAAAGAAGCTGTCGGCGTCGGAGTAATCACCCTTGTCCTCATCTTCGTCATCTGCCGGATTTCCAGAGAGCGTAAAGGTCTCAAGCCCTTCAATTGCCGTTGGAATCTTCGGCTCTGACTCCATCCCAAGGCTTTGTTCCGTGCTCACCAGTTTGCGCCGCTCATCGTCGTTCATTACTTCGCCAGCGGCAAGCTTCTTGGCGGCTGCCTTTTGCACGGCAGCGTCAAGTTCAGATTGCTTGCACAATCCCAGTGCAACCGGATCAATGGGTTGGATGTTTGAGATATTCCAATGGGTCCGGTCACGGATCGCCTGAATCGTCGGTTTCGTGGTGCCGACCAATTTGCTGATCTGCCCGTCTGTCAGTTCTGGATGGAATTTCACCAGCCAATAGATCGAGGCAGGACGGTCCTGGCGTTTCGACAAGGGTGTATAGCGTGGCCCACGCCGCTTTTCCTCACCCTGCGCCGCGGCATTGAACTTGAGCTGAATGACGTGATTGGGAGATGCTTGTGCAGCATCAATCTCTTCCTGGGTCAGCTGATTGTTTGCAACCGGATCAAAACCCTTCACGCCCTGCGCCACATCGCCATCCGCAATGCCCTGCACTTCCAATTCGTGCATGCCAACAAAATCAGCAATTTGCTTGAAGCTGATGGTGGTGTTGTCCACCAACCAAACAGCGGTGGCTTTGGCCATAATCGGTTTTGCCATTTTATCTCTCCTTTAAACGCAACTTTCCCGTCGCCTGAAAGGCTGTCCTGCGGGGCAGAACGGTTTCCATTGTCGGGGAACTTAACGCCTATATAATGAGCCATGAAACATAAGGAAAGACCCAATGCGCATCCTGCTGATCGGGTTTGTGGCGCTCTTGTTTGGTGCCGCCCACACCGCCACAGCCAAGAATGAACTGGCCGGTGAATTCGACTATTTCGTGCTGTCGCTCAGCTGGTCACCAAATTGGTGTGCCATTGAAGGCGACGCAAAACGATCGCCGCAATGCGCTGAAAAATCCGGCCACGGTTGGATCATGCATGGTCTCTGGCCTCAGTTCCATCGCGGCTACCCCTCCTATTGCCGTACGATTGAACGGGCCCCATCGCGCGGCATGACCAGCGCCATGACCGACATTATGGGCACCAGCGGGCTGGCATGGCATCAATGGAAAAAGCATGGCTCTTGCACCGGCCTTTCCGCACAGGATTACTATGCGCTGTCCCGCCGCGCCTATGCGCTGATCGAACGCCCCGCCATATTTCGCAAACTCGACCGCAGCGTCAGATTGCCCGCCTCAATTGTCGAAGACGCTTTTTTGAGATCCAACCCGGCCATCAAAGCAGACGGCATCACCATTACCTGCCGCAATAACCGCATCCAAGAGGCGCGCATTTGCCTGTCACGTCAGCTCACCCCGGTGCCCTGCGGACAGGACGTGGTGCGAGATTGCCAGATGAAAGACGCTCTGTTTGACCCGCTCCGATGACTGGGGCACCCCGTTCAGCCGGCCACTTTTAATACAATCTTCCCAATATGGCCGCTTGTCTCCATCCGCGCATGCGCCTCGGACGCTGCTTCGAAACCATATTCGCTGTCCATCACCGGGGCCACACTGCCCGATGATAAAAGCGGCCAAACCGCCTCTTGCAGTTCCTGGGCGATGCGCGCTTTTGCCAGATCGCTTTGCGGGCGCAACGTCGATCCGGTCATCGTCAGGCGCCGCGTCATCAGAGTGGCAAAATTCACCTCAACTTTCGGTCCTTGCAGGAATGCGATTTGAACCAATCGACCATCCTCGGCTAACGCCTTTAGGTTTCGGGGAATGTAATCGCCGCCCACCATATCAAGAATAAGATTTGCCCCCCCTTCGGCTTGCAAAACCTCCACAAAATCACTGTCCCGGTAATTGATCGCCTCTTCGGCACCTAGCGTAATGCACGCCGCGCATTTTTCATTTGTCCCGGCGGTCGTAAACACCCGCGCGCCAAATGTCCGCGCCAGTTGGATTGCCGTTGTTCCAATGCCGGATGATCCACCATGCACCAAAAACCGCTCTCCGGCCTTCAGACCGCCGCGCATAAAGACATTTGACCACACGGTGAAAAACGTCTCGGGCAGACACGCCGCCTCTTTCAGTCCCATACCAGACGGGATCGGCAAACAATGCGCGGCAGGTGTCGCAACATATTCGGCATAACCGCCACCGGGCAGCAACGCACAGACATGATCGCCTACTGCAACGGTCGACACACCGGCACCAACACTGACCACCTCACCTGATGCTTCCAGCCCCGGCAGATCACTTGCTGTGGGCGGTGGCGCATACATACCAGCCCGTTGCAGAGCGTCCGGACGGTTTACACCGGCGTAAACGACCTTGATGACAACCTGCCCATAACCGGCTATGGGCATTGGCCGGGATGTAACCTGTAAGACCTCTGGCCCGCCGGGTTTGGTGATCTCAATTGCACGCATCGTTTCAGTCATCGGCTCATCCCCCACGTTACAGATATGATCGTCAACATAGACGCCGCGCGCATCCCATGCACCCGGATATTGTGCGCTTGGCCATTGGCCGCGTGATTTGGTAGGTCAGTGGCAAGGCAATGTAATGTGAGGCACTGAAAATGGCGCAAGCTGCGACGTTTAGATGGGATGAACGCGCACGTCTTTTCGCGGGCGATATCGAAATTGAGCGGCCAAAGACTGGCCAAGACCAGCCATTCAAACAGATTGCCTGCGAACCAACAGCCGCCGCACTGTCCGACATTGGCGCAGCCCTGAGTGGCAATTGCGGTTTTTGCGTTTCTGAAAGACCACTGCCGCCGGACCTTGAAACTGACAGTGACCACTTTCTCACTCTCACGGGTGGATCGTCGGGTCAGCCAAAGATCGTTCGCCGATCACAGGTGTCTTGGGTTTCCAGCTTTGAAGTTAACGCAGTGCAATTTGACTTCACCAAAGAAGACTCCATCGCCGTTTTCGGCAAACTCAGCCACTCACTTGCGCTTTATGGGGTGCTTGAAGCGCTGCATCTTGGTCTGAACGCCTTTGCCTTGGACGGCTTAGGCCCCCGAACGCAGCGGGCGGTGCTGGCGCACCACGGCATCAGCGTTCTTTACGCCACGCCAACACAATTGCGCTTGCTCGCGCATTCACAGGGCGAAGAATTGCCCGACGTTCGGCTGATCCTATGCGGCGGGGGCGACCTGAACCCATCAACCCGGGCAGCGGCCAAGACACTCTGCCCCAATGCAGCACTCCATGTCTTTTATGGTGCTGCCGAGACCAGCTTCATCACTCTTGCGGATGCCAACACGCCTGACGGTTGCGTTGGCCAAACCTATCCCGGCGTGGTCTTGCGTGTACTGGACAAAAAAGGCGTGCCGACAACCGGCGTAGGTGATGTCTGGGTCCAAAGCCCCTATCTCTTTAAGGGCTACATGGCCAATGACCCCGCTGACACAAGGTGGAAAGATGGGTTTGTCACTGTAGGCGAAATGGGTGAGATTGACGCAGACGGCAACCTCTGGATCAAAGGGCGCAAAACGCGGATGATCACCATAGCCGACCAGAATGTATTCCCCGAAGACATCGAAACGCTGATCTCAACCAATCCCCAATTCGGGACATGTGCCGTGATCCCGGTTCCGGACAAGACTCGTGGTCATCGTTTGGTCGCGGTCTTGCAAGGGGGGCAGAATGCAGAGATAGCTCACGCTATAAGAGACTTTTGCCATGAAAAACTAGGCGGATTGATGACCCCCCATAAGGTGCTGTTTCACCCGTCCTTGCCGCTGCTTGGTTCTGGCAAGATTGATCTGGTTAATCTGTCTGACTGGGTGGAGGGCCAATTGTGACAGCCTATGTCATCGCCGCCTGCCGAAGCCCTGTTGCCCCGCGTGGCGGCGCACTGTCACATTTGGAAATTCACGCGCTTGCAGGGCCAGTCTTGCGCGCGGCGCTGTCGCAGGCTGGAATGAATGACAGCAATGTCGCCGAGGTCATCGTCAGCAATGCCCTCGGCGCAGGCGGCAACCCGGCACGCATCATCGCCCTTGCGACGGGCCTGCCGGAACGCATCGCGGGCCTGAGCATTGATCGGCAATGCGCGGGCGGTCTGGACGCCCTGTTGCTGGCCCGTCAGATGATCCGCAGTGGTGACGCGGATGTGATCGTCGCAGGCGGAGTGGAAAGCTATTCACGCCGCCCGGTTCGGATGCAGACCTTTGCGGACGGGCGCGCTCCCGTAGCCTATGATCAGGCGCCTTTCACTCCCTGGCCCGACCGCGACCCTGACATGGCACAAGCAGCCGATACGCTGGCCCAATCGCTGGGCATCACCCGCAAAGCGCAGGATGACTGGGCAATCGCCAGCCATGCCAAAGCACTGGCCTACCATCCGACACCAGCCGAAATCGTTCCGATTGATGGGGTAACCAACGATACATTCACACGCCGCCTAAGTCCTGCACTATGTGAAAGAGCGAAAGCCATTACAGGCGATATCACCGCGGCCAATGCGGCAGTCGCCGCAGATGGTGCCGCATTCTGTGTGGTGGTATCTGAACGTGTGGCCGCACGGCTTTCAGGCCCCAAAGTTGAAATCGTTGCGGGGGCGACATTGGGCGGCGCACCAGATTGCCCCGGCCTTGCCCCCGTTGCTGCCATCACAAAGATCATGGCTCAAACCGGCCTGTCCCC
Source organism: Sulfitobacter sediminivivens (assembly GCF_042611115.2). Lineage (NCBI taxonomy): Bacteria > Pseudomonadati > Pseudomonadota > Alphaproteobacteria > Rhodobacterales > Roseobacteraceae > Sulfitobacter > Sulfitobacter sediminivivens. The sequence continues at coordinate 16,080 of NZ_JBHGAR020000010.1, read as the reverse complement.
CACTGACCTCACCGCTGCTGAGATCATGGAGGCCTACGCGGTACAGGCCATCGCCTGCGTTCGCGGCGCGCACATTGATCCGGGTATCGTGAACCAAGGCGGCGGTGCGCTGGCGCGCGGCCATCCCATTGGTGCATCCGGTGCAATCAACGCGGTGCGGCTGTTTCATGACCTGCAGAAAAAAGGCGGCACCGGCTTGGCTGCGATTGCCGCAGCTGGTGGGATCGGAACCGCGCTGTTGTTACGTGCGTGACAGCAAACTTGCGGGACGCGCCTTGGCCAATCCCGCCGTGATAAACCCCGCCAAAATGACCTTGATGATGTCGCCGGGTATGTACGCCCCAAGCACGATCAGCGATTCACCCAATCCCTTGTCCAGAACAAACATGAACCCAGTGATGCCGAACAGATATAGCACCAAAATGCCCCCGACCGCAGCAGAGACTCCGGCGGCCAGACCAACCGATTGCCTGCGCATCTGCTCCATCACGAAACCCGTCGTGAATGCCGCGATGGGAAAACCGACGATGAAACCAACCGTTGGCGAGGCAAAGACACCCAAGCCCCCGCGCCCACCAGCAAGCAGCGGTAGCCCAAGTGCAACCAAGCCAACGAACAAGAGCACAGAAAGCCCACCACGCTTGGCACCCAGCACCGTGCCACAGAGCATCACACCAAGGCTTTGCGCCGTGATCGGCACGCCTGTCGCAAGCATCAGATTTGGCATTAGCCCAAGGGCCGCGATCAAGGCAGCAAAAATGGCAATGAGAGCGATTGAGCGTTCCATATGGTATCCCTGATTTGCGCAAACTGCGACTGCCCGCATCGGTAGGCCGTCCATGAAGTGCCGTCAACCGTTTGCCGTTACACACCACCCCGGGCGCGCAAAGCCTCGGCCACATGCTCTGCATCATCAATCGCAAGTACCGCAAAGGGCGTGATGATCCGCCAGCCGACCCGCCGAACCGCGCGCGCACGCCATGCCGTTGCCAAGAGCTGGCCCTTGGCTGCCAATACCGGCGTGAACCGCACCACCAGCGCTATCGCCAGTTCGATCCGTTCGGTCCTGACCCCGAAAAGCCGCAAAGGCGCGGTAAGCCACCGGACGACGCCCATCATGTCCGACAGTCGGGTGGTCATGGTGACCAAATTGGCCAACGCCACTGCCGTCACCATCCGCAGCACGATCACCAGCCCCGCCCCCAGATCGGCTGTGATGAAGTGCCACAAAACGATCAGCACCACAAAGGGCCACAGCACCATCAGACGTTGCAGCCCACTGACCCAAAAACGGTACCCCGGCAGCGCGTAAAGCACCGAGGCGACTCCGATAAATATCAGATGCCACTGCAGCTGCTGCACCGCGAACAACACCATCGTTGCCGCGCAGAGCAGACCAAGTTTCAGGCCAGCGGGCCACCGGTGCGCCCAGGTTTCAACCGGCGACGTAAGAGAGATCATCACCGTCCCCAATCTGTTTCATCCTCGCCTCAAAGATTGGCAAAACCTGCCCCGGTGCTCCGTCTTGGGCAACCTGTCCGCCTTCCAACCACAAAACCCTATCATATCCACCCACCACATCAGGATCATGGGTTATCACCACCAGCGTCACATCCAATCTTTCCAATACCCGGCGCAAATGCATGGCGGTCGGCATATCGAGCCCGGCAAAGGGTTCATCCAGAATGATCACTTGCGGCTTCATGGCGAGTACCGACATCAGGCAAACCAATTGGCGTTGGCCTTGCGAAAGTTGGTGGATGGCCGAAGGTCCCCAATGGGCTTTGTCAAACTGCGTCAGGACGGCAGTGACCTGCGCAGTGACCTCAGTTTTCGACAGACCCAACTGGGTCAACCCAAAAGCGATCTCTTCCCCGACCGTCGGGAAAATGATCTGGTGATCGGGGTTTTGAAACAAGATACCGACATGCCGCAACGCCGCCTTGCGGTCACGGGCGACATCTATTCCCGCGATGCGCGCGTCCCCATTGTGTGGGGAAACAAGCCCCGCCATCACCCGGGCCAAAGACGTCTTGCCAGACCCGTTGCGCCCAATGATCCCAATGCGCCGCGCGCTGGTGCTAAAGGAGATATCCGTCAGAACGGGCACGCCATCAGGGGCGTAATCTATCGCTTCAAGTGCAATCAGCGGCGTCGGTTGCGAGGGCATAGTGCGGGCGGCCTTTGCTCAGGGTATGATCGGGCTTTGCCCTATTACCCGCACCGTCGCAGGAAAACCACCAGAGCCTATGATGTTATCGTCGTGGCGATGTCCACGATCCGGGCAGATCACCCTTGGGGAACCGCGTCGGTGCTTTGATGTGGCTCATCACCCAATTGGGTCCCGCCATCAGTTTGCTCAATGTCGGACTGTCGCGGACCTGCGCTTTTGCCTTTTCGATCTGCATGACATTGTCGATGCGCCGGTCCAGAAACTCCCATGTGTCAGCATGACCATCGCTGGTATCGCCCAGCCAATACAACACCGTAGCGGAATAAACGCCGGAAAGCGTCGCGCGTTTGGTATACCAATTCACATCATCAGATGTATCGCCCAAAGCATCCCATATGTGATCGCAGGTGCCCCAGATCAGCTTGGCCCCATCCGCCAGATACTGCGGCAGGGCAAACAGAGCTGAGCTGCGGCGTATGACCTCTTTGTCCGTGATAACCTCAAGCCGGATGCGCACCGCCGCGGCAATACGATCACGAAACCGCATCGCCCCAAGGTCTTGGGCCTTGAGGCGTTCTAACATCTGGGTGTCACCGCGTAAGTGACAGGCGACAGCCAGATCAATCGCGCCGCGCGGGCACACTGCCCGTGCCACTGTTGCGTCAACCTCACTGTCGCGCACCGCGGCGTCGAACGTCGCGGCGGACCAGCCATCAAACGGCACGTGATCAAGCGCAGCATCCAGCAGTTTGTCTTTGGGATTTGTCATGGGTGGCTCCTTTATTTCACGTCACAGCAGACTCGACAGAGCAGTATCATCTTGATATAGGGCGGCTTCCTGCAAATTATTGCAACTTTATCCTAGAAAGGTGGTGAAAACCACATGCAGGTTAGTGTTCGTGACAACAATGTCGATCAAGCCCTTCGGGCCTTGAAGAAGAAGCTACAGCGCGAAGGTGTGTTTCGAGAAATGAAACTTAAAGAACATTTCGAGAAACCGTCCGAGAAAAGAGCGCGCGAGAAAGCTGAAGCGATCCGCCGCGCCCGTAAACTGGCGCGCAAGAAATTGGAGCGCGAAGGGTGATGTAAATCATCTCGTTGCTCTGACGTACTTCGACCCCCCGTGGCCTGTTGGCAGCGGGGGGTTTTTTTTGTGCCTTCATATAGTGCGGAGTCCCGCGACCGACGCCTTAAATCGGTGATCCCCGGCATATCCAAAAGCCCCGCTCTTTGGTGCCTTTTTCGCCAAATCACATCTATTAATGAACCGATTCCCGCGTCGGTGCGTAACCCCTTCATCGCAACCAACCAAGGGACTTGAATTATGAACCGTAGATCAGCTTTGAAATCAGCCGTTGCCGCAGGCTTTATCGCATTCGTTGCCGGGTGCACCACAGGTGCCGGAACCGGTGGCGATATTATCGATGTCGCTTCTTCGAATGATGACTTCTCAACTTTGGTCGCCGCTGTGTCGGCAGCAGGGTTGGTTGACACCCTGAAAGGGGATGGACCCTTTACCCTCTTCGCACCAACCAACGCGGCCTTTGCGGCCCTGCCTGCAGGCACTGTTGAAAACCTGCTGAAACCTGAAAACAAGGATCAGCTGGTCTCAATTCTCACCTACCATGTTGTCGCGGGCAACTATCCCGCCAGTTCACTCGCGGGCAAGCGCGGGGCGCTGACCAGCGTTCAGGGCGGTGGGCTGCACATCAATGGCACCAACGGCGTCAAAATCGAAAACGCGAATGTCGTCATTGCTGATGTTGCTGCGTCAAACGGCGTGATCCACGCCATAGACAAAGTATTGCTGCCATAAAGATACCCAAACGACCAAGCAAGAAGCCCCAGCCGCGCGCCGGGGCTTCTTTGCCTTGAAAGGCCTTATTTTGAACGCCTGAATTCGCGGCGCGCATGCATCTAAACAACGCGCCCGCATCTCTCACCAGTCAGTCAATCGGCAACGCCGTGGTTTTGCAAACCGTCCTCAGCGCAAAGCTAGATTGCATCTGCCCCACCCCCGGCAGCCGCGCCAGATATTGGCGATGGATACGGGCAAAATCATCGGTGTCTTCGGCAACGACCTTGAGCAGATAATCCGCAGTTCCAGCCATCAGATGGCACTCCAGGACGTCGGGTATCCGGGCGACAGCCTTTTCAAAAGCATCCAATATTTCGTCGGCCTGACCCTGCAAGGTAATCTCGACGAATACAGTTGTCGGCACCCCCACCTTGCGCGCATCAAGCAAGGCCACATAGTCAATGATATACCCGTCTTTCTCAAGACGCTGCACACGGCGGTGACACGCAGAGGGGGACAGATGCACAATCTCTGACACCTCAGCGTTGGACATCCGCCCATTGCGTTGCACGGCGCGAAGTATCCGCCGATCAATCTCGTCCAAGCTCATTTGCGCACGTCCTTCGCGTCAATCGCCAATTTGGCGCAAATATATTCTAAAATATTCACCTTTGGCGACCCTCATTCGCGCTTATTTGCACGGCCATACGCCTAGTTTTGTGCAAATCATGTAACAAGGAAACGTCAAATGAAAATAGGTTGCCCAACAGAGATCAAGCCACAGGAATTTCGTGTGGGATTAACGCCCAGCGCAGCGATGGAAGCCGTCAACAATGGTCATGACGTTATCGTGCAAACCGGTGCCGGGATCGGCGCAGGCTTTGACGATGCCAGCTACGAAGCAGCGGGTGCCAAGATTCTCGGCACAGCAGAAGAAATCTTTGCCGCCGCCGACATGATCGTAAAGGTCAAGGAACCACAGGCAGGCGAACGCAAGATGCTGCGCGAAGGGCAGTTGCTCTTTACCTACCTGCACCTCGCCCCTGATCCTGAGCAGACCAAAGACCTGCTGGCCTCGGGTGCGACCTGCATCGCCTATGAAACCGTGACCGACCGCAATGGCGGCCTGCCCTTGCTGGCTCCAATGTCCGAAGTCGCTGGCCGTCTGGCCCCGCAAGTGGGTGCCTGGACGTTGCAAAAGGCCAATGGTGGCCGTGGCGTGCTGATGGGCGGTGTCCCCGGTGTTGGCCCTGCGCGGGTCATGGTCATAGGCGGCGGTGTCGTCGGAACACATGCGGCACGTATCGCCGCTGGCATGGGTGCGGATGTGACCGTTCTGGACCGGTCATTGGTGCGGTTGCGCTATCTGGATGATGTCTATGGCGGTGTTTTCAAAACCTCCTATGCCTCGGCGCAAAACACCATCGAACTGGCGCGTGAGGCGGATATGATCATCGGTGCGGTGCTGATCCCCGGTGCGGCAGCCCCTAAATTGATCAGCCGCGCACAGCTCAGCGAACTGAAACCCGGTGCAGCACTGGTTGACGTGGCGATTGACCAAGGCGGTTGCTTTGAAACGTCAAAGGCGACAACCCACCATGATCCGGTCTATGAAGTGGACGGCATTATGCATTATTGCGTGGCCAACATGCCCGGTGCCGTGGCGCGCACTTCGACCATCGCGCTGGGCAATGCGACGATGCCATTCATGCTGGCGCTGGCCAACAAGGGGTGGAAAAAGGCCTGTGCCGACGATCCCCACCTCAAGGCGGGGTTGAACGTCCATGCCGGCAAACTGACCTATGCCGCAGTAGGCGAGGCATTGAAGATGGACTTCATTTCAGCCGATGACGCAATAAACGGCTAGGCACAAAATAGAGAAGGCTCGCCAATGGGCGAGCCTTCTCCAAAATCATGGAAACGTCACTTGGCCTTGGCAAGTGAATCGCGGATTTCCAAAAGTACGTCCAGTTCGGATGGACCTGTCTCAACTTCCGGAGCAACGTTCTCCGGGTTTTCTGCGGCGGCCTTCACACGATTCACCATCTTGACCAGCATGAACACCACAAATGCGATGATAAGGAAATTGATCACGGCCATGATGAATGCGCCATAGGCAAAAACCGACGCACCCGCTTCGCGCGCTACTTCGAGTGACGCACCTGCTGGCACTTCCCCGCCCAAGACAGCGTAATTATTGGTGAAATCAACGCCACCAGACACCAGTCCGATAATTGGATTGATAAGATCGCCAACCAGCGATGTCACAATTGCCGTAAAGGCCGCACCGATAATAATACCAACAGCCATGTCCATGACATTGCCCTTGGCGATAAAGTCCTTGAATTCATTGATCATTTTCTCATCCCTTTAGTTGATCTTGGCGACTGTTCGCACCAGCTTGTTCGCCAACGCACATTCGTTAGCACATCGACGCACCTTCGCCAGCCTGTTCTTACGGGGAAAAACGCGTATTTGTTGGCTAAACCAGTCAAGGAGACATCAAATGGCCGACCTTTCCGCATTTCCAATCGCCAAGAAATGGCCAGCCAAGAACGCCGATATTCTGCAGCTCTATTCGTTCCCTACACCCAACGGCGTAAAGGCATCCATCGCCCTTGAGGAAATGGGCATCCCGTATGAGGGGCATAAAGTCACTTTGTCTGACGCGGATGTAAAAAGTGCTGAATATCTTTCATTGAATCCCAACAACAAAATTCCAGCGATCATTGACCCAAATGGCCCTGACGGAACCCCCATTGGGTTGTTTGAATCCGGTGCGATCCTGATCTATCTCGCCGACAAGTCCGGCAAGTTTATCGGCACCTCGGCTCGCGAACGTGCGCAGGTGATACAATGGCTGATGTTTCAGATGGGTGGCCTTGGGCCAATGCTTGGCCAATTGGGTTTCTTTTACAAATTTGCAGGGTCTGACTGGGAAGATAAGCGGCCCCAGCAACGCTACATCGACGAGGCTAAACGATTGCTGAATGTGCTGAACCTGGAATTGGCAGGCAAAGAGTGGATCACCGGAACCGACTACTCCATTGCCGACATCGCCATTGCCCCATGGCTCCGCGCCTTGGATTTTTATGGCGCAAAAGAAGTGCTTGGCTGGGACGATCACACCAATCTGGTTGATTACGTCAAAAGGTTTGAGGCACGCCCCGCCGTTCAAAAAGGTCTGGTGACGCCGGCCCGCGACTGACCGCACCCGGTGGGTCAGTCAGGACCAGACTTAGACTCTTTCGCCGCCCGTCAGGACGGGCGGCGAATCAAACCCATTGCGCCACACGACATAGGCCATCACCGGATGGGCATGGGTCTGCATCGCATGTGGCTGGTTGCTGGCATGCTGGCTTGTGCCGCCCGCCCGCAACACCGCATCCTCACATCCCGCACGCATGAATGTCGCTTCGCCGGCAAGCGTCAGGTACATTTCTTCGGCAGGATGTTGATGCCACGTATAATATAGCCCGGCTGGCATATAGACCACCCATGCGGCCATCGTTGCGCTGGTAAAGGCACCGCCATCGCCGATCAGGCAATAACATCCGAAACGGTCCATAAAATCCGACCCTATATCGGTATCTTTGTAAGTCTCACGCCACTGCGCAACCGCGCCCGCAGCGACAAAAGCATTTCTGGTCTGCACATAAAGATCTGAAAAAAGACCTTGTTCATTGGCCAACAGCGCCGCGGGCGGCACCTGAAATGGCAGCACTCTCTGTGGCCTGAGGTCATCGGGGAACGGGCAAAAAAGGCTCAGTTCGGCATGCCCTTCATGGGCGATGCGAACCTCTTGCAACAACCCGTCCCACAAAATGCGGTCGGCCCCCAGATCCAGCATTGCGTCGCTCCCCCGGCCAGAAATATGTCCGTCGGGGTAAAGCCAATCAGAGCAATCCGCGCGCGTATCTGCGACGCACCACAGGTCGATTTTAGATCAGGAAGTCAGCGGTCAATCCGGTAATGAACCGGTAAGAACATAGCGCAGAATTTGCACGACCTGCGCAGGTTCGGTGGCCACAGCCAGCGCTGCCGCGTCAACTTCTTTCAGCGCATGGGCGTGATCCGGTCCATGCAGAATGATCAGCGATTTGCCCAATGCTGCGGCGTATCCCGCATCAAAGGCGGCATTCCACTGCTTGTACTGATCACCAAACCGCACCACGACGACATCGGCATCCTCGATCCCCTTGCGGGTGCGGATCGCGTTCATCTGCGCGCTTTTGCGGTCGTGCCAGACCTTGTCAGCCTCCGCCCCAAGGATGGCCACACCACAATCGTCACTTGCCGCGTGATCGGTGACAGGACCATCAAAGGTCACATCCAAACCCATGGCACCCTGAGTGATTTGCTCACGCCAATCGGTGTGAATTTCACCGGATAAATAGACTTTCATCGCCGTTCTCCTCTACGCGCTCAAATCATGCGCGACATATACACCTTATCACCTGAACGGCCTGCCTCAACCCACCCGAGATGGGCATAGAACCGCACGTTTTCCGGCATGCCCTTGTGTGTGGCCAAAGAAACGGACGTCACCCCGTCCGCGCCAAGCGCCTCAATCGCTGTATTGATTAATAAGGTCCCGATGCCCCGGCCACCCTGCGCCGGATGCACCGCCAGATTGCGCAGATGCGCGTTGCTTGCTTCGCGGCTGACCACAATGCCGCCGACGATGGCATCCTCAATCTCATACACCCAAACCAAATGGTCGCTGATGTCTTGGCAAACACCACCTGCGACATCGGGCAAAGACAAATTCGCATAACGCGCATAGGCCGCAGAGATACAGTTTGACAGCGCCTTCGCATCATCTGCAACCGCGCGCCGAAACGTACCTGTCATCCGCGCAAAACGCCCCCTGTTGCCTTGGTCACTTTCTCGATGACCTTGGCCCCGACGGCTTCGATATCCGCGTCCTTCAGTGTCTTCTCAACCGGCTGCATCCGCACCGTGATCGCCAGAGATTTTTTGCCCTCGCCCAGTGATCCCCCGATGAACTGATCAAATACTCTCACGTCCTGGATCAATGCTTTATCGGCACCCATCGCTGCGTTCAGCAGGGTCATCGCCTCAACATCTGCGTCCACGACAAAGGCAAAGTCACGTTCAACCGACTGCAAATCATTGAGGGACAAAGCCGCCCGCGTCGCACCCGACTTGCGCGCCATCGGAACCTCGGCAGGCCAGAGCGTAAAGGCCATCGCAGGGCCTTTGACATCCATTGCAGCCAACACTTTGGGATGCACCTCGCCATAGATGCCCAGCACCTTTTTAGGGCCCAGACAAATCATGCCGTGCCGCCCCGGGTGCCACCACGCTGCGGCACCGCGCAGGATCTGGACACGCGCGGGTGCACCCATCGCGGCAAGAACAGCTTCGGCATCGGCTTTGGCGTCAAACACATCAACCGCCCGGGATGCGCCATGTACGTCTTTTGGTCCAGTTCTGCCCACCAGCAATCCGGAAATCAGATTGTGTTGTTCACCCGGCTCTCCACCATGAAAGGCGGGGCCGACCTCAAACAGCGCCATATCGGCAAACCCACGCGCCTGATTGCGCGCCGCAGCCTGCAACAAACCCGGCAACAAGGCGGGCCGCATGTGGCTCATGTCGCTGCTGATCGGGTTTTCCAGCTTGGTCTCATCTGTACCGCCCCCAAACAGCGCCGCAGATGCCTGATCAATAAAGCTATAGCTCACACATTCGTTATATCCGAGCGCCGCGCAGGCCCGCCGGGCCGCCCCTTCGCGTTTTTGCATTGGTGACAGGATCGGGCGGGGCACCCCCGCACTCAGCCGCGGCAACGGTCGCCCTTCCAGCTTGGTCAGCGATGCAATCCGCGCCACTTCCTCCACCAGATCGGCCTCGCCCTGCACATCGGGCCGCCAGCTTGGCACGTGGGCCATATTGCCCTCCAGCCGAAACCCCAGCGCCGTCAACGTCTGGCGCTGGTCACTTTCAGGGATCGTCATGCCCACCAACGACTGAACCCGCGCCGCGTCCAGCTTGTACGCACGGCTGGTGTCGGGAATGGTGCCCGCAACAACAACATCAGAGGCTTCACCACCTGCATGATCAAGGATCATCCGTGTAGCATGTTCGATGCCATAAGGCGTCCATTCAGGGTCAATGCCCCGTTCAAACCGATACCGCGCATCCGAATTGATCTTTAGCGCCCGGCCTGTGTACGCCGTCCGCACCGGATCAAAATAGGCGGCCTCAACAAACACATTCACCGTCTCTGCGGTACAGCTCGACCCAAGCCCGCCCATCACGCCACCGATGCTTTCCACACCCTGCGCATCAGAGATAAGCGTCATGCCTTCGACAAATGTATATTCCTTGTCATCAAGCGCCATCATCGTCTCACCACCTTTGGCACGGTGCACACGCAACGCATCCCCCGCCACCTTGTCCGCATCAAAAACATGCAGGGGGCGGTTCCGGTCATAGGTGAAGAAATTGGTCACATCGACAAGAAACGAGATCGGCCGCAACCCGATGGCGCGCAACTTGTCCTGCAACCACACCGGGCTGGGGCCATTCTTGACACCCCGAATGACCCGGCCAAAGAAAACCGGGCATTGCTCAAGCGTATCATCATCAATTGTCACTGAGATGGGACAAGGGAAGGTGCCCTCAACCGCATCCACATCGCGCACCTTCAGTTTGCCCAAACCACGCGCCGCCAGATCGCGCGCAATCCCCCGCACGCCCAGGGCATCAGGCCGGTTGGGCGTAATCGCAATCTCAATCACCGGGTCCACTTTGGCCGGGTCATTCTCAGCCAGCCAATCGACAAACCGATCCCCGACCGCACCCGAAGGCAACTCAATGATCCCGTCATGCTCCTCTGACAACTCCATCTCGCGCTCAGAGGCCATCATCCCGAAACTCTCAACGCCACGGATTTTGCCAACCCCGATGGTCGTATCAATCCCCGGCACGTATACACCCGGTTTGGCCACAACCACGGTGATGCCCGCCCGCGCGTTGGGTGCCCCGCATATGATCTGCTGAACGCCCTCATCCGTCTCAACCTGACAGACCTGCAAACGGTCCGCATCAGGGTGCTTTTCCGCAGACTTCACATACCCAAGGGTGAACCCAGCCAGCTTGGCACCGCGGTCCTCAACACCTTCAACCTCAAGCCCCAGATCGGTCAGCGCATAGGTGATCTCATCCACAGATGCGGTGGTATCCAGATGCTCTTTGAGCCAAGACAGGGTGAATTTCATGGGCTTGTTCCTCGTACGAATGCTTGGCGCTTTCGGTACCCGCTATCGCGGACAGTTTCAATGACAACGCCCGCAATTTAACAACGCCACCCGTCCATTCATTGCTCTTCAAATACACAAATCAAACGCCGCCACGCGAACCAGCCCTCAGGGATAGCGCGGTACCCGTCCCATCAACTGATCCAATTGCCAGCCGATCCAGCCGTGCGGAATGAAATGACCTCCGGGATGCAGGTCGAGGGTGACCTTGTGACCGTCCGCGCAATCGGTCCAAACGCGGCGATCAAAGGTCAGGAAATCGACGGCACCCCATGGGGCAAGTTTTTGGCCCTGCTGGCAGCCAAACTGTTGCCGCCACAGAGCCACCGGATAGGTTTCATCGCCACCAGGTCCCATGGGAAAGCCCATCACGTTGTCAGCAAAGCCGTGCACATGCCGCACCTCGCGCGGTGCCTGCGGACAGGCCTCATCCTGTCGCAGCGACCCCGACACCGCCAGAAGCGCCGCCACAGAATCCCCGTTTTCGCAGACATAACGCCACGCCATAGCAGCGCCGTAGGAATAGCCCGAGACATAAATCTGTTTACGGTCAATCGGGTATTGCGCTGCCACATTCTCAATCACCGCCGCAGCAAATTCCACATCATCGCTGCGCCCGCCCCAGAAGTCCCAAGACCGCCCGTTGCCATTGGGTGCCACCAACAACACACCCCGCCGACGCGTCGCGCCAGAGATACGGCGGTGTTTGATAATCAGGTCGCCCTGCCTTCCCCAACCGTGGAAATGCAGGAGAACGGGAAGTGTGGTCTCACCGTCCCAATCATCGGGGAGTTTGACGTGGTAGGAGCGGTCTTGAAGCGTGCAGGCATTGGCACCTTCACAGTCTTTCCAAGGTCCCATTGCGGGGAGCAGAAGGATTGCGGCGAGGAAGATAAGCAAGCGCATGATCATAAATGGAAATTACCCAGATTGGGCCAAGTGTCACATCACGATGGCGTAGGGTGGGTGTAACCCACGCGTCAAAACGTGGGTTACACCCACCCTACGTTACTACGTTACATAGCACCGGCCTGCTCCACGAAACGTTTCCATTTTCGGCGATGCTTACTCCGCTCGTATTGAAATCGCGGAGAAAAAAAGAACAGTTCATATTTTAGTACTTCCCGGAGTACACCGAGCGCTTCTGCTAGATCATCATATTCACTGTTGACCTGCCCTTCTTCGAGAGCTTCACACAAAGCCTTGAGGCGGCTGAAAAATATATCTTAAACGCTTATAGCGGTTGGTGACGCCACCAAATTGAATTCGGCCTGAGTGTCATTCATTGTTTTCAATAGCGATTTCAATGTTTCTGGATAGTCGGCTTGGTTCATAGCAGTAATCGGTAACGCTGAGTATTTGCGAAAGTACTCTGAATATGTGGTTTTTCTCAATTCAATTATTTTGTCAGCATTGTCCCACCAACGCTTCAAAACATATCCAATGACAGCGATTAAAAGCGCCGATGGAGATATCGCCAGACCCGCACCACTCACCTACTCAAACCACCATGCAAATTCGGCTGGTCCAGCGCCCCGAACCCATAATGACGCAACCATCGTAAATCTGAATCAAAAAACGCCCGCAAATCCGGTATCCCGTATTTCAACATCGCAATCCGGTCGATCCCCATGCCAAAGGCAAAGCCCTGCCATTGATCGGGGTCCACACCGCCCGCCCGCAACACATGCGGATGCACCATGCCGGATCCCAGAACCTCCAACCAGCCATCGCCTTCGCCAATCCGCAATTGTCCATCAACCCATGAACACTGAATATCGACCTCGGCTGAGGGTTCCGTGAACGGGAAATGCGAGGCCCGGAAACGCGTCTTGATCCCGTCGATTTCAAAGAACGCGGCAAAGAATTCTTCCAGCGTCCATTTCAAATTCGCCATCGAGATGTCTTTGTCGATCGCCAGCCCCTCAACCTGATGGAACATCGGCGTGTGGGTCTGGTCATAATCAGCACGGTACACACCACCCGGACAAATGATGCGCAGCGGTGCGCCCTCGGCCTCCATCGTGCGGATTTGCACAGGCGAAGTATGGGTGCGCAACACATGCGGCGGGCGGTTATCGCCTTCCGCGCGGTGCATGTAAAACGTATCCATCTCGGCGCGCGCCGGGTGGTGGCCGGGAATGTTCAGCGCGTCAAAATTATACCAATCAGTGTCGATGCGCGGCCCCTCGGCCACCGAAAACCCCATCTCCGCAAAGATTGCGGTCAGCTCCTCGGTCACCTGAGACACCGGGTGGATCGAACCCTGCCTTTGCGCACGCGTCGGCAGCGTCACATCCAGCCATTCGGACCGCAGCCGTTCGTCCAAAGCGGCATCACCCAACGCGGCTTTCTTGGCCGCAAGGGCCGAATTGATCTCGTCCTTCAGGGCATTCAGCGCAGGCCCGGCCGTCTGACGTTCTTCCGGTGTCATCTTGCCCAATTCGCGCATTTTCAACGCGACTTCACCCTTTTTACCAACTGCGGCCAGCCGGATATCTTCCAGCGCCGCTTCATCACCCGCACTGGCGATCTGACTTAGGTATTTTTGCTTGAGATCGTCCATCTCTGCCTCGCATCATTATGGTGCGCTGGTGCTAGCAGAAATACGCTCGAACACAAGGCAAGTTGGTCCAAAGGCAACAGGTCTAACAGATAAAGCCGCCCCTGTTTCCAGAGGCGGCTTTGAATTTCATTCTTTGCGACAGTGGCCTCAGGCCGCCAGCGCATCCTGTGCCTGCTTGACGATCATGCCAAACGCTTCGGGTTCATGCACGGCCAGATCGGCCAGAACCTTGCGGTCCACTTCGATACCAGCCAGTGACAGACCGTTGATGAAACGACTGTAGGTCAGCGCTTCGTCGTGGCTGCGCACAGCAGCATTGATCCGCTGGATCCACAGCGCGCGGAAGTTGCGCTTGCGATTCTTGCGGTCACGTGTGGCGTATTGGTTGGCCTTGTCGACCGCCTGCGTGGCGACCTTAAAGACGTTCTTGCGACGACCATAATAACCTTTGGCGGCTTTGATGATCTTCTTGTGACGGGCGTGGGTGACTGTGCCACCTTTTGTACGGGACATCTCGGCTCTCCTTTATCAGCGGTCGTAGGGCATAAAGCCCTTGATGATTTTTGCATCTGGCTCAGACAATGCTGATGTACCGCGTGCGTTACGGATGAATTTCTTGCTCCGCTTAATCATGCCATGCTGTTTGCCAGCCTGGCCGCCGATGACCTTACCGGTCGCCGAGATCTTAAAGCGCTTTTTAGCGCTCGATTTCGTCTTCATCTTGGGCATTTCCGTCTCCTATAGTTCAGATCGGTTAACGCGCATCTCGGCATGCCACTTTGGCCGGACGGGCGGTTGAAAGCTGGCGTATAGGCGGGATGGAAATGTTTGGCAAGTGGTGGAATCCCATCGTTTGGTCGCACCGGGCATGCGTACCGGGGCAATATCCGGCACCAATTGTAAACCACCTGATGGATTGGTGGCTCATCCCTCCAGAATCATGCAGGTCGGCTATGCGGACAGAGTTGCCGAAGAACTAACTGCTTCGAAACCGTTGAAAGCTAGGAATCATGCGGGTGTAGTGGGGCCATTCCAAATCGATGCGATCGGGTGAGTATTTGGTGGAGGATAGACAACCTTTTCCTCAAAAACCACATCTCGGTTATCTGCCTTCAACCATTTGGAGTCTTGGCCAAGAAGTTTGTCGCGAACTATGGTAATGAGATAAAAAGAGAACCGAGCACGTGTTATGAAGTCACGAAGATCCTCCGGAAAAAGGGAATATTTGTCTATTCCACCGCGAGGCTTCACCAAGCAATGCCTTTCAACGTTATCGAATTTTGATATATTAACAATTCCATGAGCAATCTGGTTTCGTATTGCTGTAAGCGCTTTGTATTCTTTGAGTAGCGATTTCTTAAATTGTGGGGAAATATCAGTTAAGTAAGTGTCTAGGCACATACCAATGACTTGCAGTTTTGTGTCCGGATTAAATATTTTTGCAAAAGCATAGCTGGCTACCAAAGCTCTCTGATGATTAATAATGCCCTTTTTTCTTGCTCCCACTGCAAACTCAAAAATTATGTCCAATTGTGTTTCTAAATGAACATATTGGTGGAGCGCTGCTCCAGTCGCTTGATCTATATCGGAGCGAGTAGATTTTGGGTATTTTGAAGCTATATCGTGTTCATGTAATGCCATTTCAACACTCTCGGTTTTTTTGGATACGTCGGGAATTTATTCATAGTCATTCTGGTATCCTGCAATTGTCATCGTTTTTGTCAGGCTATTCCCTCCATCACGTGTAAAAGTGGCTGGGTAACGGCAAGAGTTAAAGTATGGTAGGGCTCCAACCCGACATCGGCTCATAACGACCTGTACCTAGGTAGATTTCTGTCCAGTGGATGACGCCTGCATCGCCTCGCGCAAAATGGCTTCAACCTCTGGCCGCTTGCTGCTTTTGGTACATTCTGCCGGTGCATCGAACCCGTCATCACGATCTCGCAAATTCGGGTTCGACCCAAGGACAAGCAAAGGGCGATGACCAATACGCGACCGCATGCAGGGGAGTCTTGTCCAAAGTTAGACGTTGATTGGTGTCTGCACCGTCGCGCAGCAATAAAGTGACAATCTCAATCACGCGCTTCGCCTTATCCCCGGCTGACAAGCGCGCGTCCTCATCGTCCCACAGGGGGGCATTCACTTCAAATTGAAGCGCGGAGGTAAGGGCGCATTCCCCCTCATCGTCCTGGTAATCGATAACAGGTTTCTTGCACAATACCCATTCGATAGCGGCCAGATTTCCACAATCTAC